>NZ_JBIAGB010000001.1:385144-567723 GCF_042869575.1 Streptomyces sp. NPDC006925 | reverse complement strand
GGAAGCACGGTAACGTGTGGAGGTGACCGGTACTAATAGGCCGAGGGCTTGTCCATAGAGGCTCGCGTCCACTGTGTTGGTTCTGAGACAACAACCGTGCATGCACCACCCCTGTTTGTTGGTGGGTGTTGTGCTGCTGGTTGTGTGTTTCACCGTGTTTCGGTGGTCATAGCGTGAGGGAAACGCCCGGTCACATTTCGAACCCGGAAGCTAAGCCTTTCAGCGCCGATGGTACTGCATGCGGGAGCGTGTGGGAGAGTAGGACGCCGCCGAACAATTCTTGAAATGGGGCCCTGCCGACATGGTCGGCAGGGCCCCATTTGTGTGTCCGGTCGCCTCGTATGAGTTCTGGCCGCCGGCCGGGCCGGTATCGGAGTGCCGACCCGGCTTTCCTCCGCCCCGCGGCGACCCCCTGCACGCTCCGTGAGCGGTGCCGGGTAGGGTCAGGGGGTAGCGTCGGCACGTCTTGTTCAGGAGGCCCACGGGTGGAGGTCCAGGAGACGCGGGTCCAGACGGATCGGGTCCTCACCATCCCGAACATCCTCAGCATGGCTCGCCTGGTCGGTGTGCCCGTGTTCCTGTGGCTGATCCTCTGGCCCGAGTTCGGTGGTCCGAACTGCGATCTGTGGGCCCTGCTCGTGCTCGCCGGGAGCGGTATCAGCGACTACCTGGACGGCAAACTGGCCCGCAGGTGGAATCAGATCAGCAGTCTCGGCCGCATTCTCGACCCGGCCGCCGACCGGCTCTACATCCTCTCCACTCTCGTGGGCCTGACCTGGCGGGAGATTCTGCCGCTGTGGCTCACCGCCACGCTGCTGGCCCGCGAGTTGCTGCTGCTGGTGATGGTCTGGGTGCTGGACCGGCACGGCTATGCCCCACCGCAGGTCAACTTCCTGGGCAAGGCCGCGACCTTCAATCTGATGTACGCCTTCCCCCTGCTGCTGCTCAGTGACGGAAGTGGCTGGGTTTCGTCACTCGCGGCGATTTTCGGATGGGCCTTCGCCGGATGGGGTACTGCTCTGTACTGGTGGGCAGGGATCCTCTACGTGGTCCAGGTCCGCCGTCTGATCAGGGTGGACGCCGCGACGACCGGGTGAATCCCGCCTTTCTCGCTTCGGCGGCCGGTTGCCCTGATTACGCCTTTGTAGGTCATCCTGGAGGGGTCATGGTCGGGGTGACCGTCGTCTGTGCGAGGAGGACGCTTCCGATATGAAGGCCGTCGTGATGGCTGGTGGCGAGGGCACGCGCCTTCGCCCGATGACCGCGAGCATGCCCAAGCCGCTCCTGCCGGTGGTGAACAAGCCGATCATGGAGCACGTGCTGAAGCTGCTCAAGCGTCACGGGCTCACCGAGACCGTCGTGACCGTGCAATTCCTGGCCTCACTGGTCAAGAATTACTTCGGTGACGGCGAAGAGCTCGGAATGGAGCTCACCTACGCCAATGAGGAGAAGCCGCTGGGGACGGCCGGCAGCGTCAAGAATGCCGAGGAAGCGCTGCGGGACGATTCGTTCCTCGTCATCTCCGGCGATGCGCTCACCGACTTCGATCTCACGGATCTCATCCGGTTCCACAAAGAACGCGGTGCGATGGTCACCGTCTGCCTGACGCGGGTGCCGAATCCGCTGGAATTCGGTATCACCATCGTGGACGACGACGGCAAGGTCGAGAGGTTCCTGGAGAAGCCGACCTGGGGACAGGTCTTCTCGGACACGGTGAACACCGGGATCTACGTGATGGAGCCCGAAGTGTTCGACTACGTCGAGCCCGATGTGCCCGTCGACTGGTCCGGCGATGTCTTCCCGCAGCTCATGAAGGAAGGCAAGCCGATCTACGGCTACATCGCGGAGGGCTACTGGGAGGACGTCGGCACCCACGAGAGCTATGTGAAGGCCCAGGCCGACGTGCTCGAGGGCAAGGTCGACGCGGAGCGGGACGGTTTCGAGATCTCGCCCGGGGTCTGGGTGGACGAGGGCGCCGAGGTCCATCCGGACGCGGTGTTGCGCGGGCCGCTCTACATCGGGGACTACGCGAAGGTCGAGGCGGGCGCGGAGATCCGCGAGCACTCCGTCGTCGGCTCGAACGTCGTCGTCAAGAGCGGCGCCTTCCTGCACCGGGCCGTCGTGCACAACAACGTCTACATCGGCCCGCAGAGCAACCTCCGTGGCTGCGTCATCGGGAAGAACACCGACATCATGCGGGCCTCCCGGATCGAGGACGGCGCCGTCGTCGGGGACGAGTGCCTGATCGGCGAGGAGTCGATCGTCCAGGGCAACGTCCGGATCTACCCGTTCAAGACGATCGAGGCCGGTGCGTTCGTCAACACCTCCGTCATCTGGGAGTCCCGGAGCCAGGCCCATCTGTTCGGCGCCCGCGGCGTCTCCGGGATCCTCAACGTGGAGATCACCCCGGAGCTGGCCGTGCGGCTGGCCGGCGCCTACGCGACGACGCTCAAGAAGGGTTCCACGGTCTGCACCGCCCGGGACCACTCCCGCGGTGCCCGTGCCCTGAAGCGGGCCATCATCTCCGCACTCCAGGCCAGCGCCATCGATGTGCGCGACCTGGAGAACGTGCCGCTTCCGGTGGCACGGCAGCAGACGGCCCGGGGCAGCGCCGGCGGCATCATGATCCGTACGACGCCCGGTGTCCCGGACTCCGTGGACATCATGTTCATCGACGAGCGGGGTGCGGAGCTCTCCCAGGCCGGGCAGCGCAAGCTCGACCGCGTCTACGCGCGTCAGGAGTACCGCAGGGCCTTCCCCGGCGAGATCGGTGACCTCAGCTTCCCCTCCAGCGTCTACGACTCGTACACGGGCTCGCTGCTGCGTGCCGTGGACACGACCGGGGTCACGGAGGCCGGGCTGAAGGTCGTCGTCGACGCCTCGAACGGCAGCTCGGGGCTGGTGCTGCCGAGCCTGCTGGGGCGTCTGGGGGTCGACTCGCTGACCATCAACCCCGGGCTGGACGAGTCGCGTCCGACCGAGACGGCGGAGAGCCGCCGGGCCGGACTGGTGCGGCTCGGTGAGATCGTGGCCTCGGCCCGCGCGGCTTTCGGGGTGCGGTTCGATCCGGTGGGGGAGCGCATCTCGCTGGTGGACGAGCACGGCAGGATCGTGGAGGACGATCGGGCGCTGCTGGTGATGCTCGACCTGGTCGCCGCCGAGCGGCGCAGCGGCCGTGTGGCGCTGCCGGTGACCACGACCCGGATCGCCGAGCAGGTGGCCGCCTACCACGGCACGCAGGTCGATTGGACGACCACCTCTCCCGACGACCTCACCAGGGTCAGCCGGGAGGACGGCACCGTGTTCGGCGGAGACGGCAGGGGCGGTTTCGTCGTACCGGAGTTCAGCTCGGTCTTCGACGGCGCCGCGGCGTTCGTGCGGCTGATCGGACTGGTGGCGCGTACGCAGCTCACCCTGAGCCAGATCGACGCGCGGATCCCGCGGGCGCATGTCAGCCGCCGGGACCTGGCAACTCCGTGGGCGGTGAAGGGCCTTGTGATGCGCACGGTGGTGGAGGCGGCGGGAGACCGCTCCGTGGACACCACCGACGGCGTGCGGGTCGTGGAGTCCGACGGCCGGTGGGTGATGGTGCTGCCCGACCCGGCGGAGGCCGTGACCCATCTGTGGGCGGAAGGCCCGGACGAAGCCTCGGCGGAGGCGCTGCTGGACGAATGGGCCGCGGTGGTCGACAGCGCGGGCCACTGAGCGCGCGGCGGGACTCGCCCCCGCCGGGGCAAGTCCCGCCGCCCGGCGTGTGCGTGGGTGCATTCGGCGGCCCGGGCCTCCACGTGCGACGATGTGCTGCATGTCGCAGCAGCAGCCCCCTCGGAGCACCGCATCGCGTGCCTCGCGGCCCGATGCCTCCATGTCGCTGCTGACCAACGTGATGGAGCACAGCCTCGACGACGGCTACGCGGAGGCGGTGGCCCGGCGGGGCGAGGTGGGCCGCTCGCACATGCCCCGCACACTGCGGGCGAAGCTGGGTCTGGCGGTCGGGCTGGTGCTCGCCGCCCTGGTGGTGACCGTGGGAGCCGCCCAGGCGCAGATCTCGGCGCCGAGCATCGCCAAGGAGAAGCAGGAGCTCATCGAGCGGATCGAGGCGGGCGGCCGCCGGGCCGACGAGATCCAGCAGGACGTCGACAAGCTGCGGTCCTCGGTGGAGCGCAAGCAGCGGCAGGCGCTGGAGCAGCACGGCGGCGAACGGGGGAAGACCACGGTGCTGCTGTCCGGCGCGACCCCGGTCGAGGGCCCCGGCCTCAAGCTCGTGGTGGACGACGCCGCGGACACCGAGCCCCGGGGTGGCGACGGGCCGCGGAAGACCGACGGGTTCTCCGACACGGGCCGTATCCGCGATCGCGACCTGCAACGGGTCGTCAACGGTTTGTGGGCGGCGGGTGCCGAAGCGATCTCGATCAACGATCAGCGGCTCACGTCGCGCTCCGCCATCCGTGCGGCGGGCGACGCGATTTTGGTGGACAACAAGCCGCTCGTCCCGCCCTACACGCTGCTGGCGATCGGTCCGGGCAAGCAGCTCTCCCGGACCTTCCAGGACAGCGTCGACGGCCAGTACCTCTACGTCCTGCACAAGGACTACGGTGCCAGGACCAGCATTTCCGTCCAGGACGAGGTGCGGCTGCCGGCCGCGCCGAGTCTGATTCTGAGAACCGCGAAACCTGTGCGGACAGGGAAGGGCAGCACATCGTGATCGCCGTACTGGGCCTCGTCGTGGGAGTCGTGGCCGGACTCGTCGTCCGGCCCGTGGTGCCGCTGGCGGTCGAACCGTATCTGCCCATCGCCGTCGTCGCCGCGCTCGACGCGGTCTTCGGTGGCCTGCGCGCCATGCTGGACGGCATCTTCGACGACAAGGTCTTCGTGGTCTCGTTCCTCTCGAACGTGGTGGTGGCCGCACTGATCGTCTTCCTCGGCGACAAGCTCGGGGTCGGCGCACAGCTCTCCACCGGTGTGGTTGTCGTCCTGGGTATCCGGATCTTCTCCAACGCGGCCGCCATCCGTCGGCACGTGTTCCGGGCGTGAGGCCGATGAGCGACGAGAACCGGCCCGGGGACGGCCTTCCCCCGAAGCGCGAGCTTCCCCCCGAGCGTGCCGTGCCCCGCGGGCAGGAGCCGCCCCGCCAGGAACCTCCCGGTCAGGAGCCGCCCGCCGCGGCAGCGGCGACGGCGGCCGGAAAGGGTGACGGCGGCGGCGCGAAGCTGACGGGACGGCAACGCCTCGCCCAGGCCGTGTGGCCTCCGCGGGTGACGCGCGCCCAATTGATCGTCGCGCTGCTGCTGTTCGTCCTCGGTCTCGGCCTGGCGATCCAGGTCCGCTCGACCAGCGAGAACAGCGCACTGCGCGGTGCGCGCCGCGAGGACCTCGTCCGCATCCTCGACGAGCTCGACAACCGCACCAAGCGGCTGGAGGAGGAGAAGCGGAAGCTGGACGGGCAGCGCACGGAACTGGAGTCGTCCTCGGACCAGGCCGAGGAGGCGCGGAAGCAGACCCGGGAGAAGGAAGCCCAACTCGGAGTGCTGGCCGGTACCGTGGCGGCCGAGGGGCCCGGAATCCATATGAAGATCAACGACCGTACGGGTGCCGCGGATGCGGATACGCTGCTGGACACGGTCCAGGAGCTGAGGGCCGCCGGTGCCGAGGCCATGGAGATCAACGGGGTGCGCGTGGTGGCCAGCACGCATTTCACCGACAGTGGCGGCAGAGTCAGTGTGGACGGGCATAGGATCGAGCAGCCTTACCGCTTCGAGGTCATCGGCAAGCCCGCCGACCTCGAACCGGCGTTGAACATCCCCGGCGGAGTCGTGCAGACGCTGAAGAACAAGCAGGCCACCGTGGAGGTGACCCGCTCGGGGAAGATCACCGTGGACGCCTTGCGGCAGGTGAAGCGGCCTGACTACGCTCGGTCGTCATCGCAGTGAGATGGTGATAGGAGTTTCGGGGGGTCGGCGGGCAAGTTGAGCACCACGTGGTGGAAACTGTCTGCGGGTCACGGACGTTGTTCGGGCGTCGAGTGTGACCAATGAGAGCATCGAGGGTCTGTCCTGCCCCACGGGCGGGTCTGTTTCGTGCGAGGGGAATCGCCCGTGAGTTTTTTTGCGAAGTTGTTCGGTAAGGGTCGCCGAGGCGGTGACTCGGGTACCGCACGGCACCGTGCCCCCCAGGGGCCCGACGCGGGGATGCCGGAGGACGGCACCGAGCGCCCGCTGTTCCGGGACGAGGTGGCCGGGTCCGGTGGAGGTAATTCGGGTGGTCACGGCCCGGTTTCTGTTGACCCCGGTACTCAGGGCCGCATAGGTTCCCAGGCACCGCCTACCTCGGAATCGGGTGGAGGTTCTGCCTTGCCGGTCTGCAACAGGTGTGGTGCTCGCGTCGCCGAAGCGAGCCGGTTCTGCTCCAACTGTGGCGCCCCGCTGCGCGGCGGAGCGCCCGCGGAGGGTGCGTCGGAGACGACGTCGACGATCTCCATCTCCGGGCTGGAGGCGTACGACTCGGAGTCCACCGGCCAGCACGCCTCCCCCGTGCTGCCCCCCGAGGCGCAGTCCGCCGTGGACGCGCTGCCCATGGGCTCGGCGCTGCTGATCGTGCGGCGGGGTCCGAACTCGGGCAGCAGGTTCCTTCTCGACGGGGACCTGACGACCGCCGGGCGCCATCCGGAGAGTGACATCTTCCTGGACGACGTGACCGTCTCGCGCCGTCACGTGGAGTTCCGGCGCGGCTCCGACGGCGTCTTCACGGTCGCCGACGTCGGCAGCCTGAACGGCACCTACGTCAACCGGGAGCGGATGGAGACGGCCGTGCCGCTCGGGAACGGCGACGAGGTGCAGATCGGGAAGTACCGGCTGGTCTTCTACGCGAGCCAGCACACCGTCTGATTCCCGGCAGGGAGGCTCATGCAGCACAAGCCGTCCGGCGGTGCCCGTGCGGGCACCGCCACCGCCCCGCTGAGCGGTCCGATGAGCATCGGCGCCGTGCTGCGTGTGCTCCGCTCCGAGTTTCCCGAGCTCACCGTGGCCAGGATCCGGTTTCTGGAGGCGGAGGGACTGGTGGAGCCGGTCCGCTCGCCGTCCGGTGGCCGCCGGTTCCGGGACGCGGATGTGGAGCGGCTGGGCCAGGTGCTGCGGCTGCAGCGCGACCACTGCCTCTCGCTGCGCGCCATCAGGGAGCACCTGGGGGCGTCCGGCAGGGGCGCACCCTCTTCGGCGGTGCCGGTCGCCGTTCCGCGCCGTGCCGGGCTCGGGAGGCCACCCGCCCCGGAGCCCGGCCCGGCACCCGCGGTCTCCGCTGTCCGTACCGGGCGCCGGGAGCTGCTCGGGTCCGCGGGTGTGCGGGAGGAGGAGCTGGCCGAGTGGGAGGAGTACGGGCTGCTCGGACCGGCCGAGGACGGCACCTACCGGCTTGCCGACGTGGCCGTGGCCCGACTGGTGGCCCGGCTCGGACAGCACGGGGTGGAGGCGCGGCATCTGCGGTCCGTCAAGGCCGCCGCCGACCGGCAGCTCGCCCTGGCCGAGCAGCGCGTCGCGCCGCTGCGGCGCCATCCGGACCGGCGGACCAGGATGGATGCCGAGAGCACGGCGGAGGAGCTGGCCGCTCTCTCCGTAGGGCTCTACGGGGCCTTCATGGCCTCCGGAGCGCCTCCGGACCGCACGCGGTGTGACTGAATCAGCACACGGATGCCGGTGCCGGACGGCTGCCCGACTACCCAAACAGGCGCGGCACGGCCTAGGGTTGCTGTGTGAATGAGCTCGACGTCGTGGGTGTCCGGGTGGAAATGCCCACCAACCAACCGATCGTGCTCCTGCGAGAAGTGGGAGGCGACCGCTACCTCCCCATTTGGATCGGCCCTGGGGAGGCGACCGCGATCGCCTTCGCGCAGCAGGGCATGACCCCCGCACGCCCACTCACCCATGACCTGTTCAAGGACGTCCTGGAAGCAGTGGGTCAGGAGCTGACCGCGGTCCGCATCGTGGATCTGCGGGAAGGCGTGTTCTACGCGGAGCTGGTCTTCGCCAGCGGAGTGGAAGTCAGTGCCCGTCCGTCCGACGCCATAGCGCTCGCCCTGCGCACCGGAACGCCGATCTACGGCAGCGACGATGTGCTGGACGACGCGGGAATCGCGATCCCGGACGAGCAGGAGGACGAGGTGGAGAAGTTCCGCGAGTTCCTCGACCAGATCTCCCCGGAGGACTTCGGCACCAGCAGCCAGTGACGCTCCGTCGATGAGGAGCCGCGGTCTGGCGCTTCCGGCCGGTGGCCGGGGAGGGGTGCGCGCCGAGCGCGCCCACCGGGCATTCGGCCAGTTTTTCCCCGTCTTCGGGTACGCGAAACCACTCTCCCGGGCACTATCACTCGCCGTGCCGAGTGTGGCGATCATTGACGCACTCGGAGTGACTGCCTACCTTCATGTGGGCAGGTTCCGGGGGTGACCCGGGATGTGAAGGACGGAGGTCGGCGTGACAAGCACCGGCGGCGAAGGTACGGCGGCTGGCGACTCGTCCCTACTCGGCGGCCCGATTCCGGCCTCCGGCCAGGAGGCGCCCCCGGGGCGGCCGTGCCCCGCATCCTCCCCGGCAGGTGCCGTCGGCCCGGGCGGCGACGCTCCCTCGGAGCAGGTCGGCTACCGCGGCCCCACCGCCTGCTCGGCGGCCGGGATCACCTACCGGCAACTCGACTACTGGGCCCGGACCGGGCTGGTCGAGCCCAGTATCCGCCCCGCCTACGGCTCGGGCAGCCAGCGGCTCTACAGCTTCCGGGACATCGTCGTCCTCAAGATCGTCAAACGGTTGCTGGACACCGGTGTCTCGCTGCAGAACATCCGCGCGGCCGTCCGGCATCTGCGTTCCGGAGGCCGCACCGACCTGGCGCGGATGACGCTGATGAGCGACGGGGCCACGGTCTACGAGTGCTCCTCACCCGACGAGGTCGTCGATCTCCTGCAGGGCGGCCAGGGCGTCTTCGGAATCGCCGTCGGCGTCGTCTGGAAGGACGTCGAGGGCGCGCTCTCCCGTCTGCACGGGGAGCGTGTCGACACCGGTGAGACGCTCGTGCGGGACCACCCCGAGGACGAGCTCGCCCGGCGCCGCAACCGCGCCGGTTAGCGCTTCCGCCTCCGCTCGGCGCAGCCGCCGGGCACGCCGCGGCCGCGTAGTGTCAGTGGCGTACGGCAGCATCGGGGGGTGTGAGGACCCAGCCGACCATCCTGCATCTGGACATGGACGCCTTCTTCGCCGCGGTGGAGCAGGCGTCCAAGCCCAGCCTGCGCGGGAAGCCGGTGGTGGTCGGCGGTCTCGGGCCCCGCGGGGTGGTCTCCACCGCGTCCTACGAGGCCCGGCGCTTCGGGGTGCACTCCGCGATGCCCACGGCGCAGGCGCGGCGGCTGGCGCCGAACGCGGCGTATCTGGGCGCCAGGTTCGGGCTCTACCGCGCGGTCAGCGACGTGGTGATGGAGCTGCTGCACGCCCTCTCGCCCCTGGTGGAGCCGCTGAGCCTCGACGAGGCGTTCGTGGACCTGGAGGCCGGAGAGGCCCTGGAAGGGACGCAGGGTGGCGCTGAAGGGGCGCGTGAGGTCGGTGAGCGGCTGCGGCGGGACATCGCGACAGCGACGGGGCTGACCGGCTCGGTGGGGCTCGCGGGGTCCAAGATGCTGGCGAAGATCGCCTCGGAGCAGGCGAAACCGGACGGGCTGGTGCTCATCCCGGTGGGCACCGAGCGCGGGATGCTGGCACCGCTGCCGGTGCGGACCCTGCCCGGGGTCGGGCCGGCCACCGCGGAGGTGCTGCGCAGGGCGGGGATCAGCACCGTGGGCGAGATCGTGGAGGCCGGGGAGGACGAACTGCTGCGGCTGCTCGGAAAGGCGCACGGCACGTCGGTCCACGCGATGGCGCACGGGGTCGACGACCGCCCGGTGGTGGCCGAACGGGACGCCAAGTCGGTCTCCGTGGAGGACACCTACGACGTCGACCTCACCGACCGCACCCGGGTCCGGCTGGAGGTGGAGCGGCTGGCCGGGCGCTGTGTGACGCGCCTGCGCGCGGCGGGGCGGTCCGGCCGCACGGTCGTCATCAAGGTGCGCAGCTACGACTTCTCCACCCTCACCAGATCCGAGACGCTCCGGGGCCCCACCGATGACGTCGGTGTCGTACGCGAGGCGGCGCTGCGGCTGCTGGACGGGGTGGACACCACGGCCGGCGTGCGGCTGCTCGGCGTGGGCGTCAGCGGGCTCGCCGACTTCACCCAGGAGGACCTGTTCGCGCAGGCCCAGGCGGCCCAGGGGCCCGCCGCCGCCCATGAGGCCGGTACGGAGACCGGGGCAGGCGGCCCGGCGGGGCCCGGGCGGGACGCCGGGGAGCGGTCTGGGGCGGTCCCGGGGGCCGGAGAGGCGGCCGCCGTCGAGGAACCGGGCGCGGCGGTGCCCGCGGACCGGCGCTGGATCCCCGGCCGGGATGTGCGCCATGCCGTCCACGGGCGGGGCTGGGTGCAGGGCAGCGGCGTCGGGAAGGTCACCGTACGGTTCGAGGAGCCGGACTCGGCACCCGGCCGGGTGCGCACCTTCTCCGTCGACGATCCGCAACTGGAGACCGCCGAACCGGTCATGCTGGGCGCGGGTGTCGCCGGCCTCGCCGCTGATCAGTCCCCGGCGCCGGCTATCCGCCCGAAATCCCGGTCCGCCGACGGAGACGCCTCCCCGCCGACGGGCACGTCGAGGCCGTAGTGGCGGTAGAGCTCCAGCTCCTGCTGGGGGGAGAGGTGGCGGCCGACGCCGAAGTCGGGGGCGCTCTTGATCAGAGCCCGCTCGAACGGGACCCTCAGCCCCCTCTCGTCCAGGTCGGAGGGCTCCAGCGGGACGAAGGCGTCACGGCTGAAGAGGCCCGTGCGCAGCGCGGCCCATTCCGGGTCGCCTGTGGCGTCGTCGAGATACACCTCGTCCACGGTGCCGATCTTGGTTCCTGCACGGTCGAACGCCTTGCGGCCGATCAGGCTTCGCGGATCTGTTCCGGTCTGCACGGGGCGCCTCCACCAGGTCGCGACGCGCTGTTTCTGCGCGTACTCACCACGAAACGGCACTTTTCGACTATTGGCCACTCGGGCGCACGCCGGGTTACCACGCCAGGGGGCGCTGATACTCTCGAGGTGGCTGTCGACCCCGTGCGGGAGAGTCCTCCGGTGCAGTTTCCGGAGGCGCCGAAGGAGCAACTCCTCCCCGGAATCTCTCAGGCTCACGTACCGTGCGGACGAGGTCACTCTGGAAAGCAGGGCGGGCCCGGACCAGCACACCGAAGCCCTCCCTCACCGACGGTGTAAGCCGAGCGTCCGGCACGTGGCTCGGTGAAACTCTCAGGTCAGATGACAGAGGGGGAGGCCGTCCGGGCACCCGTGGAAGGTGCCCCTCGCAGGTCGCACAGACCAGGAGGCCCCCGCAGATGACTTCCCCTCGCACCCCGCTCTCGGCGCTGGAGAGCGGCATCCCCTTCGAGAGTCGCCACATCGGACCCGACGCCGGTGCCCAGGCCAAGATGCTCGCCCAGGTCGGTTACGGGTCGCTCGACGAGCTGACCGGCGCGGCCGTGCCCGAGGTGATCCGGAGCACCGAGCGGCTGAAGCTCCCCGACGCGCGGAGCGAGGCCGACGTGCTGGCCGAACTGCACACCCTCGCGCGGCGCAACCAGGTCCTGCACTCCATGATCGGCCTGGGCTACTACGGCACCTTCACGCCGCCGGTGATCCTGCGCAACGTCATGGAGAACCCCGCCTGGTACACGGCCTACACCCCCTACCAGCCGGAGATCTCGCAGGGCCGGCTGGAGGCGCTGCTCAACTTCCAGACCGTCGTCTCCGACCTGACCGGGCTGCCCACCGCCGGTGCCTCGCTGCTGGACGAGCCCACGGCCGCCGCCGAGGCGATGGCCCTCTCCCGCCGGGTCGGCAAGGCCGGCAAGCGGGGCGGCGGCGTGTTCCTGGTCGACGCCGACTGCCTGCCGCAGACCGTGGCGGTGCTGCGTACCCGCGCCGAGCCGACCGGTGTGGAGATCGTGGTCGCCGACCTGGCCGAGGGCATCCCCGCGGGGCTCACCGAGCGGGGGATCTTCGGGGTGCTGCTCCAGTACCCGGGCGCCTCCGGAGCGATACGCGACCAGCGCCGCACCGTCGAGCAGGCGCACGAACTCGGCGCGGTGGTCACCGTCGCCGCCGACCTGCTGGCGCTGACGCTGCTGACCTCCCCCGGCGAGCTGGGCGCGGACATCGCCGTCGGCTCCAGCCAGCGGTTCGGGGTGCCGATGGGCTTCGGCGGACCGCACGCGGGCTACATGTCCGTCCGCGAGCAGTTCGCCCGCAGCCTGCCCGGGCGGCTCGTCGGGGTCTCCAAGGACGTGGACGGAGAGCAGGCGTACCGCCTCGCCCTGCAGACCCGTGAACAGCACATCCGGCGGGAGAAGGCCACCAGCAACATCTGCACCGCGCAGGTGCTGCTGGCGGTGATGGCCGGGATGTACGCCGCGTACCACGGTCCGGACGGGCTGGCGGCGATCGCCCGCCGCACCCACCGGTACGCGGCACTGCTCGCGGCCGGGCTGCGGGACGGCGGGGTCGAGATCGTCCACGACAGCTTCTTCGACACCGTCACCGCGCGCGTCCCGGGCCAGGCCGCCCAGGTCACCGAGCGGGCCCGTGAGGCGGGGGTCAATCTGCGGCTGGTGGACGCCGACCACGTCGGCGTCGCCTGCGACGAGACCACGGGCCGGGACCAGCTCACCACCGTGTGGCAGGCGTTCGGTGTCGCGGCTGCGCAGGCCGACCTCGACGAGCTGGACGCGGCCACCGGCGACGCGCTCCCGGCCGACCTGCTGCGTACCGACGAGTACCTCACCCACCCGGCCTTCCACGAGCACCGCTCCGAGACCGCGATGCTGCGCTACCTGCGCCGGCTGGCCGACCGGGACTACGCGCTGGACCGCGGCATGATCCCGCTGGGGTCCTGCACGATGAAGCTCAACGCCACCACGGAGATGGAGCCGGTCACCTGGCCGGAGTTCGGCGCGCTGCACCCCTTCGCGCCCGCGGAGCAGGCCGAGGGGTATCTGACGCTGATCCGCGAGCTGGAGGAGCGGCTGGCCGAGGTCACCGGCTACGACAAGGTCTCCCTCCAGCCCAACGCGGGCTCGCAGGGTGAACTGGCCGGGCTGCTGGCGGTCCGCGCCTACCATCGTGCCAACGGCGAGCCCGGGCGCACCGTCTGCCTCATCCCTTCATCGGCGCACGGCACCAACGCGGCCAGCGCGGTGATGGCGGGGATGACGGTCGTGGTCGTCAAGACCAGCGACAACGGCGACGTGGACGTGGCCGACCTGCATGCCAAGATCGAGCAGTACGGCGACGAGCTGGCCGTTCTGATGGTCACCTACCCGTCCACGCACGGAGTGTTCGAGGAACACATCACCGAGGTCTGCGCAGCCGTGCACGACGCGGGCGGCCAGGTGTACGTGGACGGCGCCAACCTGAACGCGCTGCTGGGGCTGGCGAGGCCGGGGCGCTTCGGCGCCGACGTCTCGCACCTGAACCTGCACAAGACGTTCTGCATCCCGCACGGCGGGGGCGGCCCCGGCGTCGGTCCGATCGGGGTGCGTGCGCACCTGGCCCCGTATCTGCCCAACCACCCGCTGCAGCCCGCCGCGGGGCCCGCGACGGGGATCGGCCCGGTCTCCGGGGCGCCGTGGGGATCGGCCGGCATCCTGCCCATCTCCTGGGCGTACGTCCGGCTGATGGGGGCCGAGGGGCTGCGCAGGGCCACCCAGGTGGCGGTGCTGAGCGCCAACTACATCGCCAAGCGGCTGGAGCCGCACTATCCGGTGCTCTACGCGGGACCCCACGGACTGGTGGCGCACGAGTGCATCATCGACGTGCGCCCGCTGACCAAGCAGACCGGAGTGAGCATCGACGACGTCGCCAAGCGGCTGATCGACTACGGGTTCCACGCGCCGACGATGTCCTTCCCCGTGGCCGGGACGCTGATGATCGAGCCGACGGAGAGCGAGGACCTGAACGAGGTCGACCGGTTCTGCGAGGCGATGATCGCCATTCGTGCGGAGATCGAGAAGGTCGGTACGGGGGAGTGGGACGCGGAGGACAACCCGTTGCGCAACGCCCCGCACACCGCCGCCATGCTGGGCCGTGAGTGGCAGCAGGGGTACGGCCGTGAGGAGGCGGTCTTCCCCGCCGGTGTGCACGCGGGTGACAAGTACTGGCCGCCGGTGCGCCGGATCGACGGCGCGTACGGGGACCGCAACCTGGTCTGCTCCTGCCCGCCGATCGCGGAGTACGACGCCGGGTAGCGACATCGGCTGCACGGCGCGGCTCCGCGGGCCGACGGCTTGCGGGACGACGGATTCAGGGCCGGTACGGCGGATGCCGTGCCGGCCCTGCGTCGTGCGGTGTTGTGCGGAATCGCCGTGAGTGGTGCGTCGTGCGGCCGTCGTCGGCGCCCCGTGACATCCGGTGCGGTTCTGCCGGACGTGCGAGCCGTCTGTCAGGCGGCGGTGATGACGTGGTGCGTGCCCAGCGGCTTGTGCGGAGCGATGATCCGGCCGTCCGGCAGCAGCTCTCCCGTGTCCTCGAAGAGGAGCACTCCGTTGCAGAGCAGGCTCCAGCCCTGCTCCGGGTGGTGGACCACGGCTTGCGCGGCCTCCCTGTCGGCTGAGTCCGCTGTCGGGCACGGTGGCTGGTGCTGGCACATTGTCGGTGTCGTCTTCCGTCGTGTTGTGGCGTCTGTCCTGCGGTTCCTGTTGTGCATGACCGATCCCCCGTCACCCCGTACGTGCGTACGTTCCGGTCCGTCTCCCAGTGTTCCGCTGCCGACGCGGATTCGCAGGGATTTCGCGTCAGCTCGTACCCAACCGCACAGACGCGTCACCCGGGCAGGCGGTTGCGCCCAACTGCACCGTCAATTCGGGGGGTTCGGGCTGACGCGAAGACTAGCCCATTCGGAGGGGCGCGCAGCGGAACCGGCGGTTTCCGCAGGCAGACGCCGTCTCACGCGGGCGTACGCAGCAGCGGTGCGGTACCGGAGCCCGCCCCGGGAGCCGGAGCCGGCGCCGGCGCCGGTCCGAGTCTGCGGGTCAGCACGGGCAGCAGCGCGTCCACGCGGTGCGCGGTGTGCGGGGCGATACCGGGCGGCGCCGGAGCCAGTGGGATCAGCAGATCGGCCGGGTCCGGCACGCCGTCGTGCGGATCACCGTCGATGTCTGCGTGCAGCCACAGGGTCAGCATGTAGAGCTCCGGCACCGACAGCAGGCGCGGCTGGTAGGGCGTCGGCAGTATCTCGGCCTGGCGCAGCGCGCGGACCGTCGAGAGGACGTAGGGGCCCTGCCGGAACTGGCCGAAGGTCCAGCCGTCCGCGGTCGGCACGGCCTCGGCGGTGCCGACGAACGCGGAGCCGTGGCCGCCCTCGCCGTCGGTGCCCCCGTCGGCCAGCAGGAAGCGCCAGCCGGTCAGCCGGGTGCGCGGGGTCACCGCGGCCGGGGCGGTGGCGTGCCCGGCGCCGTCCGGCGCCACGCGCACCATCTCGTAGGCGGGAAGCGGGAGTTCGGGGCGCGGCGGGCCCTGCGCCGTGCGCAGGGCGAGCGGTGCCCGGGAGCCCCGTACCGCGCTGGGAGAGCCGAGGGCGGTCAGGACACTGCGCAGGGCGGGGGCAGGGGCCGAGAGTACGTGCAGCGGCATGGCGGGTCGCCTCTCTTGGGAGACACATGGTGCTGGCAGGGGCGCGACGGCGGTGTCGGCGCGGAGATGGCCGCAGGCGCGGCTGGGAGGGGTCGACCGGGGCGGCCGGGATCGCCAAGTCTCTGCCTCGTTCGCGCAGTTTATACGAGATGTGTTCGAGTAGTGTTTCCGCTAACGTGCCCCACTGTTTCCCGTAAGGCTGTAACGGGACGAATCGGCGGACTTTTCACCTGCGCTGGTACCGACACTGCGCGGTTGACCTCGGATTCCGGGCGAAACGCGGTCGGCCTGATGTCGTCGGTGTTTATGACGAGAGCTGTGCCGCGTGAGCTGGACACCGCCGTATGCCGAGGGAATGTGCCGCCGGGCCTCGGCCAGCGTAGCGGCAGTTCCCCGCCGCGTCAGCCCTGCCAGGCGTTATCCGTGGCGCGGCAGGGCATCATCGGTGCACGCTCGGCCGGGACCTCCGGAAGCGTCCACCAGCAGGGAGGAAGTCTCCGATGGGAGAGAAAGTCGTCGCCGACAGGTTCGACCTGTCCGATCGACGGCGGTACCGGGAGAAGCTGCACACATGTCTGCGGGGACTGTGGCAGCTCCTGGAGGAGAAGCGGTTCGATCGTCCCAGGAATCTCATGGGACTGGAGATCGAACTCAATCTCGCGGACGTCCAGGGGCAGCCCCTCATGGTGAATGCCGAGGTACTCCAGCGCATCGCGAGCTCGGATTTCCAGACAGAACTGGGGCAGTTCAATCTCGAAGTGAACATTGTGCCGCACGCGCTCTCCGGGAGAGTTCTCGATCAGCTTGCCGAGGAACTCCGCACCGGGCTGGCGTACGCGGACCGGCAGGCCCGCGAAGTGGATGCGCGGATCGTCATGATCGGCACCCTGCCGACCCTCACGGCGCGCGACCTGACGCTGGCCAACCTCACCGAGGACGACCGCTACCGGCTGCTCAACGACCAGATCATGGCCGCGCGCGGCGAGGAGGTGGCGCTCGACATCGAGGGGGTCGAGCACCTGGTGAGCACGTCCGAGTCGATAGCGCCGGAGTCCGCCTGCACCTCGGTGCAGCTCCACCTTCAGGTGACGCCCGGACGGTTCGCGGACGTGTGGAACGCGGCGCAGGCCGTCAGCGCCGCGCAGGTCGCCATGGGGGCGAACTCGCCCTTCCTGTTCGGGCGTGAACTGCTGCGCGAGTCCCGGGTGCCGCTCTTCGTCCAGGCGACTGACACCCGCCCGCCCGAGTTGATCGCCCAAGGCGTCCGCCCGCGCACCTGGTTCGGGGAACGCTGGATCTCCTCCGCGTACGACCTGTTCGAGGAGAACCTGCGCTACTTCCCCGCCCTGCTGCCCATCTGCGACGAGGAGGACCCCCCACGCGTGCTCGCCTCCGGCGGGGTGCCGGCCCTGTCGGAGCTGACGCTGCACAACGGCACGATCTACCGCTGGAACCGGCCGGTCTACGGGGTCGTGGACGGTGCCCCGCACCTGCGGGTGGAGAACCGGGTGCTGCCCGCCGGACCGACGGTGACCGACGTGCTGGCCAACACCGCGTTCTACTACGGGCTGGTGCGCGCGCTGGCCGACGAGCCGCGACCGGTCTGGAACCGGCTGCCGTTCGAGTACGCCGAACGGAACTTCGACGCGGCGTGCCGGTACGGGATCGAGGCCGAGCTGTGGTGGCCGCGCTCGGGCCGGGGCACCGGACTGCGCCGGCAGCCCGCCGTCCGGCTGGTGCGCGACGAGTTGCTGCCCCTGGCCGCCGCGGGGCTCGATGCGTGGGGCGTGGAGCCGGCCGACCGCGACCGCTATCTCTCGGTGATCGAGGAGCGCTGCCGGCTGCGCGTCAACGGGGCCTCCTGGCAGGCGGCCGCGTACCACCGCGCGCTGGAGTCCGGCCTGGACCGGGAGAAGGCGCTGGCCGCGATGGCCCGCGGCTACTGCGACCGGGCTGCGTCCGGAGCGGCCGTCCACACCTGGGAGAACGGGCCGTAGCTCGGTTGCCGTGCCCGGCGCGGGCGCGGCAACCGCAGCGGGCCCGTCGTGCGCGCGCCGAGTCCGGCACGGGTCCCCGGACCCGACGGCACCCGTCCCGACACCTCGCCCCGACAGCACCCCGCCTCACCGGGCCTCCGGGCCCACCGGGCCCGCGCCGCACCCGGCGCGGGCCCGGTCGCGTCGTCCGTACCGGTGCGCAGGGCCCCCGCACACCGGACCCGCCCCGGCCGTCGGGCAAGCTGTGACGTGGCAGCGCACCGGAGTACGCCCGGCAGGTGCCCTGCCGCAACGGCGGAGGGCGGCGCCGCCCCCCGGGGCGCCTCGTCCCTCCGGCCGCTGCGCGCGCCGCTTCCCGCTGCCGTGCCCCGGCGCGGCCCGCGGACGGCGCCATGAGGCCCGGCCGCCGACGGTGCGGTCGCGGCGCGCCGGGGCGGTGGCGGAGCCGCCGGTGGTGCGACAGGAGGGACAAGGATGGATCCGGCGTCGGCAACGGGAGGTTCGCGTGCGCGCACAGGTGCCTGAGGAGCCGCGGCCCGCCCCCGCGGGTGGGCTGCCGCGGCAGGTGCTCGGCACCGAACTGCTGCTCGTCCTCGCGCTCTCGCTGGGAGCCAGCGCCGTCTCCTCGTTGATCAGTTTTGTCGGCGCGCTGACGCGGCCGGGCGGGCTGGCCGACCAGGCGGCCCGGCTCAACTCCTCGCAGGCGCCCGGACGGCCCTGGCTCGACCTGGCCTGGCAGCTCTTCGGGATCGCCACCGCGCTGGTGCCCGTCGCCCTGGTCGCCCACCTCCTGGCGCGGGAGGGTGCGGGAGGGCTGCGGGTGCTGGGCCTCGACCGCCGCAGACCCCTCTTCGACCTGAGCCGGGGCGCCGCTCTGGCCGCGGGCATCGGCGGCTGCGGGATCGGGCTCTATCTGCTGGCCCAGGCCGGGGGGTTCAACCTCACCGTGGAGCCGGAGTCGCTGCCGGACGTGTGGTGGAAGTATCCGGTGCTGGTCGCGTCCGCGGTGCAGAACTCGGTGCTGGAAGAGGTCGTCGTCGTCGGATACCTGCTGCGCCGGCTCGACCAGCTCGGCTGGTCGCCGCTCGCCGCGCTCGGCACGAGCGCGGTGCTGCGCGGCTCCTACCACCTCTACCAGGGCATCGGAGGATTCTTCGGCAATCTGGCGATGGGCGTCGTCTTCGCCTTCCTCTACCGGCGGTGGGGCCGCGTGGGGCCGCTGGTGGCGGCCCACGCACTGATCGACGTCGTGGCCTTCGTCGGCTACGCGCTGCTCGCGGGGCGGGTCGACTGGCTGCCCACGCCCTGAAGCCGCGCAGCGCGGGCCTCGTGACGCCGCTGCTCCCACCGCTACCGGGGCTATTCGCTTCACCACAGGGCTTCGGTCCGGCGGGGAGAGGATGTCAAAGCCCGGTGAGCAGCTCCGCGTCCAGCACGGTGACCGCCCGCCCGGTCAGCAGGGTGCGCTCGCCGCGCAGCGTGGTGCGCACCTCGCCGGTGCGCCGCGACACCTGAAGTCCGGTCAGGGTGGCGCGGCCGAGCCGTTGCGACCACAGCGGGGCGAGCGCGGTGTGCGCACTGCCGGTGACGGGATCCTCCGGGAGGCCCTGCGCGGGGGCGAAGACCCGGGAGACGAAGTCGTGTCCCGGCTCCCGGTTCCCGGAGCCGGCCGGTGCCGCCGCCGTGACCACCACGGTCGGGGCGGGGAGGGCGGCGACCGCTGCGGGGTCGGGTGCCAGGTCGCGCACCGTGCGCTCGTCGGCGAACTCCAGGACCAGCATCTGCAGCGGGCCGGTGTCCCAGGCCGCCAGGGGGGCGGCGCCGAAGACCTCCCGGGCGCTGTCCGGGACCGGGACGGGTACCGGGGCGGCGGTCGGAAAGTCCAGGGTGAGGCTGCCGTCTGCGTCGCGCGAGGCGCCCAGGACGCCGCTGCGGGTCCGGAAGCGTACCCGCCCGCCCTCGTCCAGCAGGCCGTCGTCGCCCAGCACATGGGCGGCGGCGAGCGTGGCGTGTCCGCACATGTCGACTTCGGTCGTCGGCGTGAACCAGCGCAACGCCCAGTCGGCGTCGTCGGCGTCGGTCAGCGGGTGTGCGTAGGCGGTCTCGGACAGGTTCAGTTCGGCGGCGAGTGCCTGGAGGCGGGGGTCGTCCGGGAACGCGGCCGCGTCCAGGAGTACGACGGCGGCGGGATTCCCGGTGAAGGGGCGGACGGCGAAGGCGTCGACGGTGCGCAGTCTCATGCCGGGGGACGGTACGGGGCGGAGCCGGGCGGATGCAGGGCCAATGCGCGGCGGGTGGACCGGGAGCGCCGGTGGGGTGCGCGGAAGCGGTCGACCGGGCGGCGCGGCCCCTGCAGAACTCCGGCGGGGCGGAGGGCGGTGGGCCTCTGCCGTGCCCGAGCGCGACCGGCCCGGGGCCGCCAGCCCCGGCGGTCCCGCCGCGGGCCGCACCACGGCTACCGCGGACGGGGTCCGGCCCGGAATCGCCGGGGCGTGTGCGGATCAGCACCGCTCGTAGCGGTGCCCGTCCTCGCCCGCGGGACGGACGTCCAGGTCCCGCCGTACGACCGACAGCCGCTCGCCCCACGTGCGGCAGGCCGCTGCCAGTCCCTCGGCGGTGTACTCGACGTCCAGCACCCGGTCGTCGTACGCCTCCGCGTAGCGGTCGCATTCGTCGTACTGCCCGCACTCCTCCGTCACCGCGAAGTCGAAGCCCATCGCGGTGCGCCGCGGCAGCAGTTCCTGTGCGTTCTTCTGCCCGGCCGCCAGTCCGCTCCGGTGCGCCTGCCGGGTCAGCAGCGCGGCGAACGCCGCGTTGTCGGCCCGGCTGAGCCGGTCGCCGGAGCGCTCGTAGGAGTCGAGGTTGTCCACTTCGACCGCCTGGAACCCCTTCTCGGCGCAGCCGTCGATCCAGCGTCCGACGATGCCCGCGAGCTCCTCGCGGTGCGCGGCGGTGGAGGTGTCCAGCAGCGCTTCGTTCCAGTCGGTGTCCAGCACCGGCTTCCCGCTCCCGGTCCGCAGCACCAGGTCGGGATGGTGCCGCTGCCACCAGTCCAGCGCGTCGGGCTGGGCCTGGAAGCCGTTGACGTAGCAGACGTTGTAGTGCCCCGGTGCGGGGTCGTGCGCGCGGTCCCGGGAGAGCACACGCACCCCGTCGGGCGGCGGGTAGGCGCCCCCGATCTGGTAGTCGAAGCCCGCGTGCGCGGGCGGCGGCGCCGGGCGTGCGGCGGCGGAGCTGCGGCCGGGTGCGGGGGTGCCGTCGTCGCCCTGGCCCGCTCCGCAGCCGCTCAGAGCGGCCCACAGCAGCAGGGCGGTGGCGAGTGCCGGGATCCGGACGCGGCTCGCCGGGGCGGCGGTGGTGTGCATGCGGGGGACTCCTGACCGGGCGCGGGAAGCGCCTGCCGCCCCCCGGCGCCCAGCTTACGGAGAGTGCTGCGCGGGCGGGCCGCCGGTCCGCCCGTGCGACGCGGCCGTCCGCCGCGACGAAAGGCTTGCCATGCGACCGGTTCCGATATATCGTCGAGGCATCGCGAAAAGTCGAAGAAGTGTTACGAAGGAGTCAGCGATGTATCCCTACGAAAGGCAGCAGGGCGAGGCTCCCCGTCGGTACGGTCCGGGACCCGGCCGCGGCGCCGAGGGGCCCGGTGCCGGGCCCTGCGGTCCGCACGGGCACGGCCGCGGCCGTGGCCACGGGTCGGGGCGCGGCCGGGCCGCCTTCGGACCGTTCGGGCCGCCCTTCGGCGGCGGTCCGTTCGGGGGCCGCGGCCGTGGCGGTCCCCGGGGCCGGGCGCGGCGCGGTGACGTGCGGGCCTCGATCCTGGCGCTGCTCAAGGACCGCCCCATGCACGGCTACGAGATGATCCGGGAGATCGTCGAACGCAGTGGCGGCGCCTGGAAGCCCAGTCCCGGTTCCGTCTACCCGACGCTGCAGCTGCTGGAGGACGAGGGGCTGATCGCCAGCGAGAGCGAGGGCGGCAAGAAGCTCTTCTCGCTCACCGAGGCGGGCACCGCCGAGGCGGAGGCCGGCGCCGAGGCGCCCTGGGAGGAAGCGGGGCGCGGTGCCGACTGGGAGGCCCTGCAGGAGGTGCGCACCGCGGCCGGAGGGCTGGCGGCCGCCTTCCAGCAGGTGTGGGCGACCGGGACGGAGGAGCAGCGCCAGAAGGCGCTCCGCGTGGTCAACGACGCCAGGAAGAGCCTGTATCTGATCCTGGCCGAGGAGGACTGAACCCCGGGCGGGCGGCCGCGGCGACTCCGGACCCCCAGGGGGTCGGGGGTGCCGTCTCCTTCCCAGGGAGGAGACGGCGGCGTCCGTGCACACCTGCAGGCGGACTGGCATATGCCACGGCACGCTGACGAACTGCACAGGCGCGTGTGATGTGGTGGTTCGGTGCACAGTCCTACACCGCCCAGCGCCTCGGCCGAAGCGGGGATCGACACCCTGGTCGACCCGCCGGCCGGTGACGCGCTGGTTGAAGTGATCGCCACAGCCCGGCGGCGTGCGGCGCGTGACGGGGACCGGCAGATCGACACGGCGCACCTGCTGCACAGTCTGCTGGAGTCCGACAGCGGCACCTGGGAGCTGCTGGACGGCGGTGGCGCGCAGCTCGGCAGGCTGCTCGGCTATCTCGTCCAGCGAAGCATCGGTTACGGCCTGCGCTGGCAGAGCGCCGTGGAGGACTCCGGAGCGGTGCCCGCCGTCTGCGAGCAGCCCGGCGGGGTGCCCGGCTGGTCGCCCAGCGCGCAGGCAGCGCTCGAACTCGCGGCCCGCCGTGCCCGGCGGCTGGGAAATGCGCGGACCGAGGCCGTCGACCTGTTCGCGGGTGTGCTGGCCGACCCGGAGTGCCGGGGTGCTGAGGTGCTGCGGCGCGCGGGGGTCGACGTCGTGCGGCTCGCCGACCGGGCCGGCGTCGCCGCGGACGTGTGAGCCGCCCGCCGGTTCCGGTCCGCCCGCCGGGGCTCCCGACCGCTTCCCGCCCGAGGCTGCGGCGGTCCGCCGGGGGAGCGCCGGTCCGTCCGCCGAGGGGTACTGTGCGATCGCCGTGGCCGGCCGGTCTCCTGCCCGCAGCTGCCCTTCCGCCCGTCGGCGTCCGGTATCCGGATCCGCTCGGCGAGGTGTCCTGCCCGATCGGGCACTGTCAGGGGCATCTGGGATGACACTCCTGTCGGTGCTTGAGATGATGCGCCGATGCGCACCCACTCCTCCATGGATACCTCCCGGGCGCCCACCTCGGGCCTCGCCCTCGCTGTGGTCTCCGCCTTCGCGTTCGGCAGCTCGGGAGTAGCGGCCAAACCGCTCATCGAAGCCGGGATGGAACCGCTCCACGTCACCTGGCTGCGGGCGGCCGGTGGTGCGCTCGTGCTGCTGCCGCTGGCCTGGCGGCACCGGGCGCTGGTACGCGAACGGCCCTGGCTGCTGCTGGGATTCGGACTGCTCGCTGTCGCGGGTGTGCAGGCGTGCTACTTCACCGCGCTCTCCCGCATCCCGGTCGGTGTCGCGCTGCTGATCGAGTACCTGGCCCCAGCGCTGGTGCTGCTGTGGGTGCGGTTCGTGCAGCGCCGCGCGGTGACCCGGGCCGCCGCCGTCGGCATGGTGCTGGCCGTCGGCGGACTGAGCTGCGTCGTCGAGGTGTGGGCAGGGCTGCGGCTGGACGGGCTCGGCCTGCTGCTCGCCCTGGGCGCCGCCTGCTGCCAGGTGGGCTACTTCGTGCTCTCGGACCACGGCAGCGCCGCCGAGGGCGAGCACGCCGCCCGGCCGCCCGCCGACCCGGCGGGTGTCATCGCCTACGGGCTGTTGATCGGTGCCCTGGCGCTGACCGTCGTGGCCCGGCCCTGGCACACCGACTGGAGTGTGCTGGCGGACAGTGCTCCGCTGAACGGCACCGCGGTGCACGGGCTCGCGCTGCTGGCCTGGATCGTGCTGGTGGCCACCGCCACCGCGTATCTGACCGGAGTGGTATCGGTGCGGCGGCTCTCGCCGCCGGTGGCCGGTGTGGTCGCCTGCCTGGAGGCGGTCGTCGCGACGGTGTTCGCCTGGGTGCTTCTCGGGGAGCAGCTGAGCGCCGTGCAGTTGGCCGGTGGTGCCTTCGTGCTGCTGGGCGCTCTCGTCGCGCAGCGCTCCACCCCCAAGCCGCGGGCCGCGGCACCGCCGGTCGCCGGCTCCGGCGGTCCCGCGGACGCGGCACTGGACGTCAGCGTGCGGTGAGGTAGCCGGGGACGGGGATGTCCGGAGCCAGGTCCTCGGCCGGTATCGGAGCGCCGTGGACGGGGGAGACGGGGACGACGCCGCTCCAGTGCGGCAGAGCGAGGTCCTCCGGCTCGTCGCCCGGGCCGCCGCTGCGGGACTTGACCGACACCTCCGACAGGTCCACGTGGACGACGGCGGTCGCGGCGAGTTCCTTGGGGTTGGCCCGGCGCGAGTCCGCCGCCCGGCCGGGGACGGCGCTCTCCACGATCGCGTCCAGGGCCAGCAGCCGCTCCTCGTGGTCGGTCACCGGATACGCGAGCCCGTGCACCACCACGGAGCGGTAGTTCACGGAGTGGTGGAAGGCCGCCTTGGCCAGCACCAGTCCGTCCAGGTGCGTGACGGTCACGCACACCGGTACCCCCGCGTCCGCCTGTCCGGCCTCCCGCAGCGGGCGGGACCCCGTGGAGCCGTGCACGTACAGCCGTTCCCCCACGCGCGCGTACAGCGTGGGCAGCACGACGGGCGCTCCGTCGCGGACGAAGCCGAGGTGGCACAGGTAGCCCGCGTCGAGGACGGCGTGCACCGTCTCCCGGTCGTAGCCCATCCGCTCGCGTGCCCGGGTGCCGGTGGTGCGCGCGGTCGGGGGATACGTCTTCGGCTCGGCTGCCGGGTCGGTCATCGGTTCGGCTGTCGGTTCGGACTGTGAGCCGGTCACGGCATTCTCCTCATTGCACTAGTGCATAATAGATTTTGTGCTAGGAGACTATCGGATCACAGGCCGGGGCGCAGCGGAGATCGCGGACAGCGTGGAGCGCGGCGTCGGCCGCGGCGCGCTCGCGCCCGGCGACCCGCTGCCGCCCCTGCGGGAACTGGCCACCGCGCTCGGCGTGAACCCCAACACCGTGGCCGCTGCCTACCGCACGCTGCGCGACCGCGGCGTCATCGAGACCGCCGGGCGGCGCGGCAGCCGGGTACGGCAGCGCCCCGCCACCGCACCCCGGGAGTCCGTACGGGTCGAGCCGCCGCCCGGCGGCGTCGACCTCTCCACGGGCAACCCCGACCCCGCGCTGCTGCCCCCGCTCACCGCCGCCTTCACCGCTTCCGCCGACCGCGCGGCACGCGCTCCCGTGCTCTACGGGGCTCCCGACACCGACCCCGGCTTCGCCTCCCTCGCCCGGGCGGCGCTGGACGCCGACGGCGTGCCGGCTGGGCCGCTCGCCGTCACCTCCGGCTCCCTCGACGCCATCGAACGCGTACTGACGGCACATCTGCGCCCCGGGGACGCGGTCGCCGTCGAGGACCCCGGCTGGGGCAGCCTGCTCGACCTCGTACCCGCACTGGGGCTGCGCCCGATGCCCGTCCCCGTCGACGACTCCGGGCCGCTCCCCGCCGACCTGGAGCGGGCCCTGGAACAGGGTGCGCGGGCAGTGCTCGTCACCGACCGCGCCCAGAACCCGACCGGCGCCGCCGTCCCGGCCGCACGCGCCGCCGAACTGCGCGCCGTACTGGCCGCCCGCCCCGAAACGCTGCTGATCGAGGACGACCACGGCCACGGCATCGTCGACCTGCCACTGCATCCGCTCGCGGGCACCACGCACCACTGGGCCCTGGTGCGTTCCACCGCCAAGGCATACGGCCCCGATCTGCGGCTCGCCGTGCTCACCGGCGACCCGCTCACCGTCGACCGGGTCCGCGGCCGCCAGCGGCTCGGCCCCGGCTGGGTCAGCCAACTGCTCCAGCGGGCCGTCGCACACCTGTGGGAGACCGGGGCGACCCGCACTGAGCAGGTGGCCGGCTCCTACGGCGCGCGGCGCTCCGCGCTCATCGGCGCGCTCGCCGCCCGGGGCGTCGCCGCGCACGGGCGCAGCGGCATGAACGTGTGGGTGCCGGTGCCGGACGAGACCGGTCCGGTGGCCCGGCTGCTCCAGGCGGGCTGGGCGGTGGCCCCGGGCGCCCGGTTCCGGCTCGCGTCGCCGCCCGGGCTGCGGTTGACCGTCTCACCGCTCTCCCCGGCCGACATCGAACGCGTCGCCGCCGATGTCGCCGCCGCGCTGCGCCCGACCGGTGGAGGGCGCTTCGACTGACGCGGCGCACCCGTCGGCGCGGTCCCGCCCGGCTGCCCGGATCACAGCCTGCGGAAGTCCCAGGAGACCACCGCCGCGGGCACCAGCCTCAGCCAGGCGTGCCGCCCGTCGTGCGGCATCTGCGGCAGACCGAAGTACTTGGCGCAGAACAGCCGTTCCGCCTCGGCCAGCTCCGGACAGGCCGCTCCCCCGCGGGGGACCTCCCCGACGGGCTCCGCACGACCCGACAGCTCCACGCCGCGCAGCTCACCGTAGTCCTCGCCGTCGTCCACCAGCACCGCGATCCGGGGGTCCTGGCGAAGCTGCGCCCACCTCCGGCTGCGGGTGAGCGAGTACAGCCACAGCGCCCGGCCGTCCCAGCAGAACCACAGCGCCCCCACGTGCGGCGCGCCCTGCCGGCTCACCGTGCCGACCCGGCAGGTGCGCTGCGTGCGCAGAAACGCGTCCCGCTCCCCGGGGTCCATCATGATCCGGCGTCCCCGCCGCTGCGGTGCTGCGTCCTCGGCCATCCCGTTCCGCCCTCCGGGCCGCTGCGCAGCTGCCCGTCCGTCTCCCGGGGCCGCGACACGCCGTCTGATTGTGCGTCAGCGAAAGCATGAGGGCTCTTCCCGTCGGGCGCAATGCTCCCTACCCTGCGGACGCTCGGACGTGCCGACCCCATGCGCCCGCGACGTCGGGCCGCTCCGAACGGAAGGGAGCCCGGATGTCCGCGCCCGACCGGCTCACCGCGCAACTCGACCCCGCCACCACCGCGCTGCTGACCGTCGAATGCCAGCGGGGCGTCGTCGGGGAGGACGCGGCCCTGCCTGAACTCGCCCACCAGGCACGGAGCTCGGGAGCCCTGGACCGGATCGCCCAGCTGGTCGGCGCGGCGCACCGCAGAGGTGTCCAGGTGCTGCACGCCGTCGCCGAGCGCCGCCCCGACGGCAGGGGAGCCGGGCGCAACGCGCGGCTCCTCCGCGCCGCGGAACGGCTCCCGGTACGGCAGTTGACCGGCTCGCCCGCCGTAGGGGTCGCCGAACCGATCCCGGTCGCGGACGAGGACCTCGTCGTACGGCGGCTGCACGGCCTCTCGCCGCTCGCCGGGACGGAAGTGGACGCCCTGCTGCGGAACTCGGGCGTGCGGTCGCTGGTGGTCACCGGCGTCTCGGCCAACGTGGCGATACCCAACGCCGTCTTCGACGCCGTCAACCTGGGGTACACCGCCGTGGTGCCCGCCGACGCCATCGCCGGGGTGCCCGCCGCCTACACCCGCGCGCTGCTCCGGCACACCCTCGCCCTCGTCGCCACGGTCACGACGGCCGCGGAGGTGCGGGCGCGCTGGGAGAGCTGAGCACCCCGGCCCGCCCGGCCGCGGACGGTCCCCGGCCGTGTCGGGCCGGAGCCTGCCGGGGACCGGGCCGTGGACAGGAACCCGCCCCGGTCAGGTCCGGGAGCCGGAACGCGCAGCGGAGCCGGACCGTCCCGTCAGAGCGCGTACGCACCAGCCGATGAGCACGGCGTTCACCAGCGCGCACCCCAGCAGGAGCGGGACGAACCCCCACGGTCCGTCCGGCAGCGGGAGCGCCAGCACGATCAGGCTGAGCGGCAGGGTCGCGAACGTGGGGATCACCCCGGCCATGGACTCCCCGCTCTCGTCCCACGCCGTGACCGCGACAGCCCACCCGATCAGGCCCACGCACACCGTGAGGTAGAGGAGCGCCGGCACGCTCGTGAGAGCCCGGCGGACGGTGCGGAGGACGGAGCGCTGCTCGGCGGTCATGGGGGAACTCCTCGTCTGTGGTGCGCACTGGCCCTGCGGCTGCGCTCTTCGCGGCTTCGGGACCATCCTGCCCCTCCTCGCGGCGCGCCGGGACATGTGCGGGCCCACGGGCCGGAGCGGCCGCGACCTGGCCGCTCCGGCCCGCGGACCGGGATCAGGACGCGCGGTGCGGCAGCTCCGCACGAACCGTTCGTGCGGCGGCGACCAGGTTCTCCAGGGAAGCCCTGGTCTCGGGCCAGCCGCGGGTCTTGAGGCCGCAGTCGGGGTTGACCCACAGCCGCTCGGGCGGGATGGCTTCGAGACCCCTGCGGAGCAGGGCTGTGGCCTCTTCGGCACCGGGCACGCGGGGGGAGTGGATGTCGTAGACGCCGGGGCCGGCTTCGCGGGGGTAGCCGTGTTCGGCCAGCTCGTGGGCGACCTGCATGTGGGAGCGGGCGGCCTCCAGGCTGATGACGTCGGCGTCCAGATCGTCGATCGCCTGCACGATGTCGCCGAACTCGGCGTAGCACATGTGGGTGTGGATCTGGGTGTCGGGCCGTACTCCGGCGGTGGTGAGGCGGAACGCCTCGGTCGCCCAGGCCAGGTAGGCATCGCGGTCGGCGGCGCGCAGCGGAAGGGTCTCGCGCAGTGCGGGTTCGTCGACCTGGATGACCGAGGTGCCGGCCGCCTCCAGGTCGCCCACTTCGTCGCGCAGCGCGAGGGCGACCTGGCGTGCCGTGTCCCCGAGGGGCTGGTCGTCGCGGACGAAGGACCAGGCGAGCATGGTGACCGGGCCGGTCAGCATGCCCTTGACGGGGCGTTCGGTCAGCGACTGGGCGTACTGCGTCCAGCGCACCGTCATCGGCTCGGGGCGGGAGAGGTCGCCGGCCAGGATCGGGGGGCGGACGTAGCGGGTGCCGTAGGACTGCACCCAGCCGTGCTGGGTGGCCAGGTAGCCGGTGAGCTGTTCGGCGAAGTACTGCACCATGTCGTTGCGTTCGGGTTCGCCGTGCACCAGCACGTCGATGCCGGCCTTCTCCTGGAAGGCCAGGACGTCGCGGATCTCGGTCCTGATCCGCTCCTCGTAGGCGTCGGTGTCGATGCGCCCGGCGCGCAGGTCGGCGCGGGCGGTGCGCAGTTCGGTCGTCTGCGGGAAGGAGCCGATGGTGGTGGTCGGCAGCACCGGCAGGCCCAGATGGGCGCGCTGGGCCGAGGTGCGATCGGCGTAGGACGGGGAGCGGCGGGTCTCGGCCTCGGTGACAGCCGCGGCCCGGGCCCGTACCGCCGGGTCGTGGGTGAGTGCGGAGTTGGTGCGGGAGGCCAGGGCGGCGCGGTTTGCGGCCAGTTCGGCGCCGATGGCGTCGGTGCCCTGTGCCAGGCCCTTGGCGAGGGTGGCGATCTCGGCGGTCTTCTGCCGGGCGAAGCTGAGCCAGCGCAGCACCTCGGGGTCGACGTCGCGTTCGGCCTGCACGTCCAGCGGCACGTGCAGCAGCGAGCAGGAGGCCGACACGTCCACCCGGCCGGCGAGACCGAGGAGGGTGCCCAGGGTGGTCAGGGACTTCTCCAGGTCGTTGATCCAGATGTTGCGGCCGTTGACGACGCCGGCCACCAGGCGCTTGCCGGGCAGGCCCCCGGCGGCGGCGAGCGCGTCGAGGTTGGCCGCGGCCGCCTCGGTGAAGTCGACCGCGAGGCCGTCGACCGGCGCCTTCGCCAGCACGGGCAGCGCGTCGCCGAGCCGGTCGAAGTAGGAGGCGACCAGCAGCTTCGGCCGGTCGGTGAGTCCGCCGAGTTCGCGGTAGGCCCGCTCGGCAGCGGCCAGCTCCTGCTGGGTGCGGTCCTGGACCAGCGCGGGCTCGTCCAGCTGGACCCATTCGGCGCCCGCAGCGCGGAGGTCGGCGAGGAGTTCGGCGTAGACCGGCAGGAGCCGCTCCAGCAGGCTCAGCGGCTGGAAGTCCGCGACGGTGCCCGGGGCGGGCTTGGCCAGCAGGAGGTAGGTGACCGGGCCGACGAGTACGGGCCGGGCGGCGAGCCCCAGCGCGAGGGCTTCCTTGAGCTCGGCGGCCTGCTTGGTGGCGTCGGCCGCGAAAACGGTGTCCGGACCGAGCTCGGGGACGAGGTAGTGGTAATTGGTGTCGAACCACTTGGTCATCTCCAGCGGTGCCACGTCCTGGGTGCCGCGGGCCATCGCGAAATAGCCGGCCAGCGTGTCGGCCGCCACGGCGGCGCGGTGCCGTGGCGGGATCGCGCCGACCATGACGCTGGTGTCCAGCATGTGGTCGTAGTAGGAGAAGTCGCCGGTGGGCACTTCGTGGATGCCGGTCTCGGCGAGCTGCCGCCAGTTGGCGGCGCGCAGGTCCTTCGCGGTCCGCCGGAGGCCGGCGGCGGTGACGCGGCCCTTCCAGTAGCCCTCGACGGCCTTCTTCAGTTCCCGGTTCGGGCCCTGGCGCGGGTAGCCGTGGACGGTGGCTCCTGCTGCCGCGGCTGCGGACTTCGCTGTCACGGAGATCTCCTTCGCGAGATGTCTCGTCGGGATCCCGGCGAGCACGAGGAGCGAAGGTGACGGAACACCGGTGGGCGACGGAAGCGCGGCTGCGTCCGTCCACCGGGATTTCTGCGCCGACCCGCCCTCGAGGTCACCGGAATGTCCGCACACACATGGGCGTGTGCGGGCAACGGGCAGGTCTTCGGACTCGCGGGCGCGCCTGCCGGTCTCCCGGCGGGCTCCTACTGGCCGTCGCTTCCCGGACCGTCGGGTCCAGTGCGTGTGACGGCTGTCGTTCCCACTCACCGCTGCGGGGCAGTCCCGGACTTCCACCGGGTTCCCTCTTACGACGTCCCGCCTGGCGGACGGGACGAACCAGCTGCCCCGCCAGCCTAGGCGCAGAGCCCCCCGCCTGGGTAGTGCGCCCCCGCGAGTCCCCGGCCCATCCGCGCCCGGTCCCGGGCGCCGGCACTCCGGAGGTGAGCGTGCCCTCTCCGACTCCGGCGGTGGCTCTGCCCGTGTCGCCCTCATGCGGTTCAGCGGTTCCGCCACGTCCCGGAGGGGTGTTCCTGCGCTGTCGGCCGATGCGGGCCAGGAGGGACCGGCCGTCGGCCCGGGGGACGAACGTCCGCCGGGCCGACGGAGGAACGCGGCGACGGGCGTGGGCGGCGGCCGCGCAGCCGGGCCGGTGCAGACGTCCCCGTCCCACGCGCCGGAAGGCCGCTCGGGAAGACCCGGCGAGGGACGCGCGCGGCGGAGTGCGTCGCCCGCCCGTCTCGTCGCATCGGGACGGGCAGGCGGCAGGTGGCGAACAGAACGACCGCGCCGAGGGCGGCACCGGCCCAGCTCAGCACGGTCACCGCCGCAGTGAGCGGCATGTGCGTGGACATCAGCCCGACGGCGACGGCCGGGGTTCCGGACCCCGCGTAGAAGAGGAGGTACAGCGCGGCCGCGATCCCGGCGCGGTGTCCGGGAGGTGTCCGCGCGTCCACCGCGCGGGCGGCCCCGCCGACGGCCAGCCCGTGTCCGGAGCCGGCGAGCAGGGCGGAGACGAGCGTTGCGGGGAGCGACGCGGCACCGCCGGTGGCCAGGAGCACCAGGCTCACGGTCAGTGCGGCGAGACCGGCGAACCGGGCCGAGCGTGCCGAGCGGCGCGCCCCGGCGCACTGCGTCAGCACCGAGCACACCAGAACTGCCGCCACCACACCTCCCGCCAGGGCCGGGCCCGCTCCGCGCGAGGTACGCGCGAGCAGCGCCGGAAGGAGCGCGAGGTAGATGCCGACGACGGCCCAGGCGAGGAACCCGGCCAGCCCCGCTGCGACGAACAACGGCCGGAGGGCGGAGGGCAGTTGCGGGCGGGCCGGGCGCCACCGTCGGCGGGCTCCCGCGGAGGCCCCCGGATCGGGCTCGGGTATGTTCCGGCGCATCAGGTGCCAGACCCGGGCCAGCAGCGCCAGGTGCAGCAGGTAGGGGGTGACCAGGGGGGCCGGCGCGTACTGGGCGAGTACCCCCGAGACGGCGGGGCCCGCGGCGGTGCCTGCCGCGAAGGCCAGCCCGGCCAGCAAAGGCCCGCCGACACGGGCTGAGGGGTGTTGGTGCCGGGTGATGAGGGCCTGGGCGGCGCCGGTCGCGGCCCCCAGCGCCAGCGCCTGGCTCACGCGTCCGGCGAAGAGCCAGGCGGGGCCGAGGGCGAGGAGGAAGCAGCCGGAGCCGACGGCGGCCAGCAGCACGCTCGACCGCAGCACCGGCCGGGGGCCCACGACATCGGCGGCCGGCCCGCACAGCAGCAGCGTCGGTCCACTCACCAGCGCGAACGTCGCGAAGAGCAGCGTCATGACCAGGTCGTCATAGCCGAAGAGGCGCTGGTAGTCCGGGTAGAGCGGGCCGGGCAGATAGGCGCCCGCGGTCAGCACCACCACGAGGAGTCCGGTGGTCCGCACCGTCCGCCGGTCATCCCGGCCCTCCGGCAGCCGCCGCCCTCGGATGGACTGTACGGCGGGTGGGGAGGCGGGGGCCGGTTCCGAGTGGGCGCTGTTGCCCGGGGAAAGACGCTGATCAGTCACGCAAGCCAGTGTGCAGGCCGGGAAACACAAGGGGAATCAAACGAATTCGCGCCCAATCATGCAAACTCTTTGCATGATTGACTCCCGGCTCCGGATTCTGCAGATGGTCGCCGAGCACGGCACGGTGACCGCCGCCGCCCAGGCCCTGCATTACACGCCCTCAGCGGTCTCCTACCAGCTGCGTCAGCTCGCCGCCGCGGTGGGCGAGGAACTCGTGGTCCAGCAGGGCCGCGGCATCCGCCTGACGAACACCGCTCGCATCCTGCTGCGCCATGCGGAGCGCCTCCAGGAGCAGTGGGAAGTCGCCCGCGCCGAACTGGCCGCTGTCGGTACCGAGCCCACCGGCCCGGTCACGCTGTGCGGCTTCTCCACCGCCGCCAGCAGTCTGCTGCCGCCCGCCGCCGCCGGACTGCGCGATGCCCACCCGCACATGAGGGTGCGCATCGTCGAGGCAGAGCCGGATCGTTGCTTCGACCTGTTGCTCGCGGAAGAGGCCGATCTGGCCTTGCTCGTCGTCACGGCGGACTCGCCGCCCATGACGGATCAGCGCTTCGACCAGCGGCCGCTGCTGGAGGATCCGCTGGACCTGGTCGTCCCCCACGACCACCCCCTGACGCAGCGCCGGAGGGTCACGCTGGCCGATGCCGCCAGGGAGCAGTGGATCGTGGGCAGCCCGGGTACGACCTACCACCAGCTCGTGCTCGCGGCCTGTATGAGTGCGGGCTTCACACCCGACATCGCCCACTACGCGGACGAGTGGGACACCGGTACGGCGTTGGTCGCGCACGGGTTCGGCGTGATCCTGGTGCCGCGCCTGGCGCGACTGCGCGAGGACTCGCCCGTCGCCCGGATCCCACTGCGCGGGGAACCGGCCCCGGCGCGCCGCATCATGGCTGTCACCCGACTCGGTGCCCGGGGAAATCCCGTTCTCGCACAGGCCGTCGAGACCATCACGGCGGTCGCCGCCCAACTCCTCCCGCAGGACTGAGCAGGACGGGTGCGGGACGGGCGAGGGGAAGGGGCGTCCTCCTTCGGCAACGCAGACGGCAACGCAGACGGCAGGGCCGACGGCCCCCGAATCCTCCCGCCGCTGCGCTCGGTCCCACGCGGCGAGGCCGGTGCAGAGTCGAGTGCCTGCTGCGTTCGTCCCGCGGACGCCCCGCATCAGGCGTCGCCACCGCGGCGCAGAACTACCGGTGTGGCGGAGGGGACTCCGGGTACCCGAGGCCGTCGAACGCCGGCCGGAACGGCACGGCAACGGCCATGGCGCGTGCATCCGGCCACCGCGGACTCCACACGTGAGGATTCCGGAATCGGTGCCCGGGCCCGCCTGCTCCCGGAAAGGACCCCCAGTGCTGCACCCAGCGGAGAAGACGCTCCGGCTCCTCCTCGCCCGCTACGCCGACGCCCGCACACAGCACGAAACCGCTCCCACCCCGGCGACCCGCGAAGCTGTGGAGGACCTGGCGTACACCCTCTGCGTGACCACGGACACCCGGTCCCTCGCCGAGGCCCTCTCCGCAGCGGACCGCATGCTGGAGCGCCACGTCGCGGAGCGGAAGCACGGCACCCGGCGGACGCGCGCTCACCGGGCTCCTGCCGCCGTTTGAGACCGGGCCCGTGAGCCGGGGCGGCGGCCGCAGCTGCGCCGTCGTCTCGGCCCGGGACCCCCGGCAGCCGGGCACCGGACGTGATACGGACCCGGAATGGCACGGGCGGACCCTGAATGGCACGGGCGGACCCGGAATCGCACGGAGCGCCGCTCCCGCGCTGCGGGACGCCGGATCTGTCGGGAGACTCGGAAGCAGAACCGTCTCCCGCCCGGAGGTAGCGCAACCCATGTCAGCTTCCCAGGACAAGCCCCTGCCCCTGCCGGACTTCGACCAGCTCCCCGCGGGCGCCGTCGAGCACCGCATCCGACCGCTGTCCGGCGAGGACGTGCAGCGGCTTCTCGACCACGAGCGGGCCCACGCGAACCGGACACAGGTCGTGCACTTCCTGACCGCGCGGCTCGACGAACTGGCCGCCGGAGCCGAGCCCACCGGAGGGGATCCGCAGGGCGAGCGTCCCGAGCGCTCCGACGGGGCCTCCGGGCGTTCACCGGCCGCACCGGACACCGCAGCCGAACCATCGGAACCTCTCCGGCACGGCCGGCACCGCTTCTGACCAGCGTGGGCGGGCCCGCTCCGGCCGGTACGCGCACCGGCGCGGGCCCGTCGGCTGCGGGGTTTGACCGGCGGAACGTGTGAAACCCGCCGGTGCGGACGGCCCTGAGCCCCCGATCCCGGACGGTGGCTGCACCTCCCGTCCGGTCAGGGCACCCGAGGAGGAAAGATGACGACGGCACGAGAGATGATGACTCCCGGCGCGGAATGCGTACAGAGCGACGAGACCGCCGGCGACGCGGCCCGGCTGATGGCCCGCCTCGGCGTCGGTGCCCTTCCCATCTGCGGCAAGGACAACAAGATCAAGGGCGTGGTGACCGATCGTGACCTCGTCACCAAGGTCCTCGCCGAAGGCCGCAAGCCCGCCGAGATGCCCGCCGGCAGCCTCAACCAGGCCGAGGCCGTCACCGTCGGCGCGGACGACGACACGAGCGAGGTACTCGCCACGATGAGCAGGCACGGCGTTCGTCGGGTCCCGGTCATCGACGGAGACCGCCTGGTCGGGATGATCGCGGTGGCCGATGTCGCCAGGAGCCTGCCGCACGCCGAGACCGGCCGGCTTCTCGAGGCGCTCTCAGCCGACTGACACCCCGGGGCTTCCGCAGAGCGGGAAGACAGGTCGCCGGCCCGTAGCGGTGCGGCGGCCCGCTGCCGATCTCAGGGTCGGCACGGCCGTATAGCCTGGCGAAATGCTCCCCGAAGTCACAGCCACGCGCTATGTCACGCCTCTGAGAGAGGGCGGTTCGCTCCCCGGACTCGTCGAGGCCGACGATCTGGGGACCTATGTCATGAAGTTCGTCGGCGCCGGACAGGGCCGCAAGACGCTGGTGGCCGAAGTGCTGTGCGGTCGGCTCGCGCTGCGGCTCGGGCTGCGGGTGCCCGACCTGGTGCGGGCGTGGCTGGACCCGGTGATCGGGCTGTCCGAGCCGGACGAGGAGGTGCAGGTGCTGCTCAAGGCGAGCGGCGGCCTCAACCTGGGGATGGACTTCTTGCCCGGCTCGCTGGGCTTCGATCCGCTCGCCTACCAGGTGAGTTCCGAGGAAGCCGGACGGGTGGTGTGGTTCGACGCGCTCGTGGGCAATGTCGACCGCTCCTGGCGCAACCCCAACATGCTGGTGTGGCACGGTGATCTGTGGCTGATCGACCATGGCGCGACACTCGTCTTCCACCACAACTGGCCCACCGCGCGGGCGGCCGCCGAGCGCTCCTACGACGCCTCCGACCACGCGCTGGCCCCCTTCGTCCCGCGGACCGAGGAGGCCGCGGCCGAGCTGGCCCCCCGCGTCACCGAGGAACTGCTGTCCGAGTGCGTAGCCGAGATCCCCGACGAGTGGCTCGCGGACGAACCGGGATTCGCCGACCCGGACGCGGTGCGGGCCGCGTACACCGAGGTCCTGGCCTCCCGCGCCCGTACGATCCATGAGCGGATCACGCTCGGCGAGCCGAGCAAGGACGGACCCTCGCGAGCGCCGGGGTGGCTCACCGGGGAAGGCGGCGGTGCCAAGTGAAGCGGATGCCTGCGGAGCCGGCCCAGCGCGGCGATCTCGACGTCTTCGAGTACGCCCTGCTGCGTGTCGTTCCCCACATCGAGCGCGGTGAGTCGATCAACGCTGGTGTGCTGGTCTACTGCCGCGCGCGCTCCTATCTGGGGGCCCGCACCCATCTGGACGAGGACCGGCTGTTCGCCCTCGATCCGTGTGCCGATGTACGCGGTGTCCGCGCGGCGCTGCACGCCGTGGAGTGCGTGTGCGGCGGCGGTGCCCGGGCCGGGCAGGCCGCCGGGGACGACGTGGGGCGGCGCTTCCGGTGGCTGGTGGCACCGCGCAGCACGGTCGTCCAGCCCGGGCCGGTGCACACCGGGCTGACGGCCGATCCGGAAGCCGAGAGCGAGCGCCTGCTGGATCTGCTGGTGCGCTGAGCCGGGTGCGGGGGCGGCTTCGGTGCCGATCCCGCACTTGGCGCCGTTGACAGGGCCTGTCGTGCCTCATAGCGTCACGACTGCCAGAGGTACTAAGCGGTTGCTCACCCATTCAGGCCGAGGAGACACCAGCATGTCCAGCACCGAGCAGCGAGTCGCGATCGTGACGGGCGCCGCCCGAGGGATCGGCGCGGCCACGGCCGTCCGCCTCGCGGAGGAGGGCCACGCCGTCGCCGTCCTCGACCTCGACGAGGCCGCCTGCGCCCCGACCGTCGAGCAGATCACCCAGCAGGGCGGCAAGGCGCTCGCCGTAGGCTGCGACGTCTCCGACTCCGGGCAGGTCGAGGCCGCGGTCACCCGCGTCTGCGAGGAGCTAGGGGCGCCCGTGGTCCTGGTGAACAACGCCGGGGTGCTGCGCGACAACCTGCTGTTCAAGATGAGCGACAGCGACTGGGACACGGTCTTGGACGTGCATCTGCGCGGCGCCTTCCTGATGTCCCGAGCCTGCCAGAAGTCCATGGTGGACGCCGGGTTCGGGCGCATCGTCAACCTCTCCTCGTCCTCCGCGCTGGGCAACCGCGGCCAGATCAACTACGCCGCGGCCAAGGCCGGCATGCAGGGCTTCACCAAGACCCTCGCCAAGGAACTGGGCAAGTTCGGCATCACGGCCAACGCGGTGGCCCCCGGCTTCATCGCGACCGACATGACCGCCGCCACCGCCGAGCGCGTGGGTATGGGCTTCGACGAGTTCAAGACCGCCGCGGCCGGCCAGATCCCGGTCCAGCGCGTGGGGGAGCCCGCCGACATCGCCAACGCGGTCGCCTTCTTCGTCGACGAGAAGGCCGGCTTCGTCTCCGGCCAGGTGCTGTATGTCGCCGGCGGACCCCTCAACTGACGGCCGGCGAGGAGTGGATCGCATGACGGAGCAGAACGCGGGCGGACAGCCCGAAAGCGGGAAGGTCGCCCTGGTCACGGGCGGCAGCCGAGGCATCGGCTACGGAATCGCCGAGGCGCTCGTGGCGCGCGGCGACCGGGTGTGCATCACCGGGCGGAACGCGGACGCGCTCAAGGAGGCGGTCGAGCGGCTCGGTTCCGACCGGGCCATGGGGATCGCGGGCAAGGCGCACGACCTGGAGCACCAGGCGGTCGTCGTCGACGGTGTGATGGAGGCGTACGGGCGCGTCGACCACCTGGTCAACAATGCGGGCACCAACCCGGTGTTCGGGCCGATGGCCGAGCTGGACCCGGGCGTCGCACGCAAGGTGTTCGAGACCAACGTGATCTCGGCGCTCGGCTTTGCGCAGCGCACCTGGGCCGCATGGCAGCAGGAGCACGGCGGCACGATCGTCAATGTCGCCTCGATCGCGGGCCTCTCGGCCTCACCGTTCATCGGTGCGTACGGGATGAGCAAAGCCGCCATGATCAACCTGACCCAGCAGCTGGCGCACGAGTTCGCGCCGGCGGTACGGGTCAACACGGTGGCGCCCGCCGTGGTCAAGACGAGGTTCGCCGCCACGCTCTACGAGGGGCGTGAGGAGGAGGCGGCCGCCCGCTATCCGATGGGCAGGCTCGGCGCGCCCTCGGACGTGGCCGGCGCTGCGGCGTTCCTCACCTCCGAGGAGGCGGGCTGGATCACCGGGCAGACGCTGACAGTGGACGGCGGTCTCTTCCTCAACGCGGGTGTCGAATAGCACAATAGGCGCGCCCGTGCGGACGTCGGACAGGTGCAGCGGTTTCGCGCACCGAGCGGCCTATGGCTCTTATGTCCGGGTGTCGGACTCCAAGTCCCGGCACCCGGACAGTTCGTTCTGCTCCGTCACGGTTGTGGCTGGGGTAATGTCCAAACGTTTTCCCGTAGTCGGGTGACGTCGGAGCGTGGACGCACCCCGTGGGCACCGCACCAGAGGTAAGGCACCGCCGACTGAGGAGCGCGCACGTGTTCGACCGGAATGGGCTGCTGAAAGTCGCAGCGACCATGCTCTCCCTCGTACTCCTGGCGGGGTGCAGCGCGCTCTCCGGGGGCGACGGGGGCGAGGAGCACAAGATCGTGGTCGGCACCACAAGCGCCCCCAGCTCCCTGGACCCGGCTGCTGCCTGGGACGGTTCCTGGGAGCTGTACCGGAACGTCTTCCAGACCCTCATGACCATCCCGAACACCGGTACCACGCCGGAGCCCGAGGCCGCGGAGGACTGCGGGTTCACCGACTCGGCCAGCCGGATCTACCGCTGCGAGCTGCGCAAGGGGCTGCAGTTCTCCAGCGGCCGCAAGCTGGACGCCCAGGCGGTGAAGCACTCCTTCGACCGCATCACCTCGATCGAGTCGCCGAAGGGCCCGGCGGCGCTGCTGGCCAATCTGGAGCAGGTCGAGATGAAGAGCAGCCGGGTGGTGGTCTTCCGGCTCAGGAAGTCCGACGCGACCTTCCCCTTCATCCTCTCCACTCCCGCCACCTCCCTCGTCGACCCCGACGACTACCCCCGCGCGAGCCTGCGTCCTGGCAACGAGGTGACGGGCTCGGGGCCCTACGAGCTCAAGAGCTACGAGCCCGGCAAGCGGGCCGTGCTCGTCCGGAACGACCGCTACAAGGGCACCGCCAAGGTCCGGAACGACGCGGTCACCATCCGCTACTACAAGCGGTCCACCCAGATGGTCGGCGACCTCAAGCACGGCCGAATAGACCTCACCTACCGAGGTCTGACCCCCGACCAGGTGCTGGAGTTCCAGGAGGCCGCCACCACGGGTGACACCTCCTACGACCTGAGCGAGATCACCGGCTCCGAGGTGCACTTCCTGGTCTTCAACCCGAAAAACGAGCAGATCGCCAAACCCGCGGTACGCCGCGCCGTCGCCCAGCTCGTCGACCGCAAGAAGCTGGTGCGAGAGGTCTACGACCGGACCGCGAACCCGCTCTACTCCATGGTCCCGACGGGCATCACCGGGCACACCAACGCCTACCTCGACCGCTACGGGGAGCCCGACCGCGGGAAGGCGCGCGCCATACTGCGGGACGCGGGCATCACCGACAAGGTGCAGCTCACCCTCTGGTACGCCGAGGATCGGTACGGCGATTCGACGAGCCGGGAGTTCGCCGAACTCAAGGAGCAGCTGGAGGGCTCCGGTCTGTTCGACATCACGCTGCGGTCGCGCTCCTGGGAGAACTTCCAGGACGGTTACCTCAAGGGGCAGTACCCGGTCTTCGGCCGCGGCTGGTCCGCCGACTTCCCCGACGCGGACAACTACATCACCCCCTTCGTGGGGGACAAGAACGCGATGGGCACTCCCTACAGGAACCGGAAGCTGACCGAGGAGCTGCTGCCGTACTCGCGTCGGCAGAGCGACCGGGGCGCGGCCGGCCAGTCGTTCGCCAAGGTGCAGCGGGAGATGGCCGAGGACGTGCGGCTGCTGCCGCTGTGGCAGGGCAAGGTCTACATCGCCGCCGAGAAGGATGTCGCGGGGGTCGAGTGGGCCGTCGACGCCTCGGTCATCATGCGCGTCTGGGAGCTGTACAAGAAGTCGAGCTGGTAGCCGCCCGCGGCGGAGTGCTCCGGGGCCGGCAGGGAGGTCGGCGCGCACCGGGAGCTGCCGGGGCGCACACCGGAGGCGTGGGGAGGCGCGGCGTGCCGGGGGAGAGGTGTTGCCGGGGCCGTCCCGCGGTGTTCCGGGGCCGTCCCGCGCTGTTCCGAGGCCGTCCCGCGCTGTCGGTGCGGGGCGGTACCTTCGGTGCGGTCAGTGAGCACACGGAAATGCACCACCGCAGCGGAGGTAACAGCGCGTGAAGGAAATGCTGCCCCGGTCCTGGCAGGGCGTCCTCGGTGAGGAGACCGAGAAGCCCTACTTCAAGGAGCTGGCGGAGTTCGTCGAGGAGGAGCGGGAGCGGGGACCGGTCTACCCGCCCCGCGAGGAGGTGTTCGCCGCCCTCGACGCGACCCCGTACGAGCAGGTGAAGGTGCTCATCCTCGGCCAGGACCCCTACCACGGCGCGGGTCAGGGGCACGGGCTGTGCTTCTCGGTCCGTCCGGGGGTCCGCACTCCGCCCTCGCTGCGCAACATCTACAAGGAGATGCAGGACGAGCTGGGCCACCCCGTGCCCGACAACGGCTATCTGATGCCGTGGGCCGAGCAGGGTGTGCTGCTGCTCAACGCGGTGCTGACCGTGCGCGAGGGCGAGGCCAACTCGCACAAGGGCAAGGGCTGGGAGAAGTTCACCGACGCGGTCATCCGCGCCGTCGCTGACCGGCCCGACCCGGCGGTGTTCGTCCTGTGGGGCAATCACGCGAAGAAGAAGCTGCCGCTCATCGACACCGAGCGGCACGCGGTGGTGCAGGGCGCCCACCCCTCACCGCTGTCGGCGAAGCGCTTCTTCGGATCCCGGCCCTTCACCCAGATCGACGAGGCCGTCGCGGCCCAGGACCACACGCCGGTCAACTGGCGCATCCCCGTTCGGAGCTGAGCCACGCGGGGCTCCGCCCGGGGTGAGCGCCATTGTCGGAGGCGGCCGTTAGCGTCGTGTCCTCAGTACTCGGCGAACGGGAGGAGCCCCCTCGTGGCGGAGCCCCAGCAGGACGCGCCCCAGGGCGCGGAGCACGCGACGATGGTCAGAATCGGCCAGGCGATCATGCTGCACCGTGGTGGCGACCGGGAGGAGGCCCGGAACCGCTTCGCCGCGCTGTGGACGGAAACCGACATGGACGCCGATCTGTTCCACCGCTGCACGATCGCGCACTACATGGCCGACACCCAGGACGACCCCGTCGACGAGCTCGCCTGGGATCTGCGCGCCCTCGCGGCGGCCGACGCGCTGGAGCAGGACGGCGCCGGTCGGGACGAGCACCGGTCGGCGGTCCGTTCGCTGTATCCCTCGCTGTACCTCGACCTCGCCGCCGACCACGTCAAGCTGGGCGAGGAGGCGGCGGCCCGGAGCGAGCTGGAGCAGGCCCGGAGCAGGCTCGACGCGCTCCCCGCGGACGCGTACCGGCAGGGCCTCCTGGCCGCCGTCGAACGTCTGGAGAAGCGGATCGCGGACGGCGCCGCATCACCGGGCGGGCGCCCGGGCGAAGCCGACGGCCCGGACGGCGGCACGGACCCGCAGGTATAGGGCGGGCCGCCTGCCGGAGCGGGGCTCCTCCCTTCCTGGCGGAGCGGTCGCCGCCCGGCAAGGAGTCTGCGCTCCCTGGCCTGGCGTCCGCGCTTCGACGTGGCGCTCGCACCCCGGCGCGGGTCCGCTGGTGCCGTGCCGGAGCGAATACCTCCCCAGGCGGCGTCTGGGCCGAGGGTTCACTCCCGGGCGCGGCCGGGCGGGTGACCGAGTGCCGCGGAGGTCCGCGGTGGGGCGGTGCCTGCCTCGTTCCGCCGGGCGGGCCTGCGCGGGGCCGGGTTCACCTCCCGTACTGGGAGCGGCAGATGCGCGCCTGCGCGCTGTCCGCGTCCCAGCGGCCGTAGGACTCGCCCAGCTCGCAGACGGCGCTGTCCGGACGCGGCGGGTGGTTACCGCGCCGGTGCCGCTCGCGTGGCCCGGAGCCGTCGTGGCCGCGGCCCGTCCCGCCGCCGATGACCGGCGCCGGGGCCCGGCCCGGCGCGCCGGGCCCCGGCCGGGGATGCGCGGACCGCTGACCCGGGTGCCCTGCCGTGCCCGTCGGGTGCGCGTCCTCGCGGTTGCCGGGTGCGCCGCTTCGCGGGGGCTGTGCACCGGGGGAGGGGGCAGGTCCGGCTCCCCGGCGCGGCAGCTGGGACAGCGCCTCCTTCGCCGGGGACCGCACCGGACGGCGGGTGGGTACGGCCCCGCCGCGGGGCGGATGGGAGTGCTGGGCTGCGGGTTTGTCGCCGGCCTCACCGGGATCGCCCTGGACGGTGACGCACCCGGTGGTGGTCGAGAGCGCCACTCCCAGGAGGGCCATGGCTTTCGTCATTCGTGACACTCGGGCAACTCTTCCCACCCGGGTCGCGGTGCGGAAGCCCCCTCAGGAGTGATCGGGGAGCGTTCAGAAGCCGGTCCTGCCGTCGATGCGCTCCCGCAGCAGATCGGCGTGGCCGTTGTGCCGCGCGTACTCGCCGATCACGTGCAGATGGATCCAGCGCAGGGAGTTGGTCCAGGCCGGCCGCCACGGGCTGGTTCCCGTGTCGTCGAGGGAGCGTGCGGCCGCGGACCTGCGTGCGCGGTCGACCTCATGCCGCCAGACGGCCAGCGTCCGCGCTCCGCTCTCGGCGTCCGCCACCGCGAAGTCGCCGTCGGGTGCGTCCTTCGAGGAGTAGAGCGGTTCGGAGTCCGCCTCACCGAACACGGACCGGAACCAGTGCCGTTCCACCTTGGTCAGATGCCGCACCAGTCCCAGCAGCGTCAGCCCGGAAGGCGGGGCGGAGGCGGTCCTGAGCTGCTCGTCGCCGAGCCCGGCACACTTGGCGGCCAGCGTGGCGCGCTGGAAGTCCAGCCACTGCTCCAGCAGTTGCCGCTCGGTCCCGTCGCCCTGGGGCAGTGGGAGCCCGCTCACCGCGCCGACCGGCGGTCCCTGGGGCTGCCCGGCGCCGGCCGCGCCCTCCTGGGGCGCGGTCCGCAGCCCGCCGGCCGGCTGGTCCTCGTGTGTGGTCATGCGGCCATCCTGGTCGCCGCAGCTGCGGGGGCGGTTCCGCCGCGCCGGTGGCCGGTGCCGGTGTCAGTCGCGCGGTGCCAGTATGCCGGTGAGGATCTCCCGCGCGCTCTCCCGCAGCTCCTCCTCGGTGGGGACGGTGCTGCTGAAGGTGCCCGCCGTACAGGTGAAGAGGATGCCGTCGCACCAGGCCAGCAGTGAGAGGGCGTGCCGCTCGGCGGTGCGGGAGCCGGCCGCCGCGAGCAGCGCGCGCAGCGGCCCGGCGAAGTCGCTCAGCCCGGTTCTGTCGTAGTGCGCCCGCAGTTCCGGGCGGCGGGTGGCCTCCAGCGCCAGTTCGTAGCGGGCCACCAGCAGGACGCGGTGCCGGGTCAGATGGCGGTGCAGCGCGGCCGGCGAGCGGCTCGGGCCCCTCGTCCGCCCCGGCGGACGCCGCCACCGCCATCTCCGCGGTGTGCAGCACGGAGCCCTCCAGCTCCGTCAGTCGCCGCACGGCCGCCTCCAGCAGGGCCGCCCGGGTGCGTGCGTGGTTCGAGGTGGAGCCCGCGGCAGCCCGGCCGCCTCGCACGTATGCTGCCCAGTCACAGTCAGCACCGCAGTAGCGAGGGAGAGCCCGTGCGGATCGGCGTGATCGGACTCGGCGACATCGCCGGAAAGGCGTACCTGCCGGTACTCATGGCCCAGCCCGGCCTGGAGCCGCATCTGGTCACCCGCACCCCGGCCACCCTGGGCGCCGTCGGGGACGCCTACCGGGTCCCGGCCGCCCACCGCCACACCGGCCTGGACGGACTGCTCGCCGCCAGGCCGGACGCCGCCTTCGTGCACGCCGCCACCAGCGCGCACCCGGAGCTGGTCCGGCGGCTGCTGGAGGCCGGCGTGCCCACCTTCGTCGACAAGCCCCTCGCCTACGAGCTCGCCACCTCCCGGGCCCTGGTGGAGCTGGCCGAGCGCCGCGGCACCGGCCTCGCGGTCGGCTTCAACCGGCGGCACGCCCCCGGGTACGCGCAGTGCCTGGAGCACCCGCGAGAGCTGATCCTCCTGCAGAAGCACCGGGTGGGCCTGCCCGAGGACCCCCGCCGCACCGTGCTCGACGACTTCATCCACGTCGTCGACACGCTCCGCTTCCTGGTCCCCGGCGAGCCGGACCGCATCGACGTGCGGGCCCGGGTCCGCGACGGGCTGCTGCACCACGTCGTGCTCCAGCTCGCGGGTGACGGCTTCACCGCACTCGGCGCCATGAACCGGCTCTCCGGCTCGGCCCAGGAGGTCCTGGAGGTCTCCGGCCAGGACGCCAAGCGCGAGGTCCGCGACCTGGCGGAGATCGTCGACCACAAGGGCCAGCCCAGCGTCCGCCGCCGCGGCGACTGGGTGCCCGTCGCCCGGCAGCGCGGCATCGAGCAGTGCGTGCTCGCCTTTCTCGGGGCCGTGCGGGACGGCAGGACCCTCGATGCGCAGGACGCCCTGCGCACCCACGAGCTGTGCGAACGCGTCGTCAACGACGCACTGGAGCAGTCCCGCTGAGCTGCGAGCGGCTCCGCGCCCCGCGCGCGCGTGCCGCACGCGCCCCCTCCACCACGCCGTAGGCCGCCAGCGCGGTCAGCGCGAGCCGTAGCGTCCAGTCGCCGAAGCGTACGTAGAGCGTCGTCCCCGAGGCCAACGGCACCTCGGTGAGCCGCGCCGCGCTGGTGCCGACGCCCGTCCAGTCCCCCACCCGCTCGCCGCCGGGGCCGTACAGCGCGCTCACCCCGGTGAGCGTCGCGTGCACCACGGGGCGCCCCGACTCGGCCGCCCGCAGCGCCCCCAGCGACGCGTGCTGCTGCGGCGCCCAACTGTGCTGGAAGGAGGAGGTCGAGGACTGCGCCACCACCATCCGGGCGTGCTCGGCGGCCAGCTGCCTGCTCATGTCGGGGAAGGCCGTCTCGAAGCAGATCAGCGGCCCGAACCGCAGTCCGTGTGCCCGCATCACCACCGGTTCCTCGCCGCGCCTGCGGTCCTCGCCCGCCGCACGGCCCACCGACGTCGCCCAGCCGAGCACCGACCGGGCCGGGACATACTCGCCGAAGGGCACCAGCCGCATCTTGTCGTAGCGCTGCCCGGTGAGTCCCCGTTCGTCCACGAGCACCGAACTCTTGTAGATGCCCGGCCGGTCGCTGCGCCGCGCGTCGACGTTCACCAGCAGCGGAGCCCCCGTCAGCCGGGAGAGCGCGGACAGCCGGCGCACCAACCCGGGACGGCCGGCCAGGTCGTAGCCGACGCTGCTCTCCCCCCACACGATCAGGTCCGGATCGCGGCCGGCCAGCCGGCGGGTCAGCTCCTCGCCGCGCGCGAACCGCTCCTGCCGCGACTGCGTCTCCCCGATCTGCACGACGGCGATCCGGGCGTGGCCCGCCGGTTCGGGCCGGGGCGCCCACACCCAGGCGGCCGTGCCGGCGGCGGCGACGGACACCAGCGCCAGCAGCGCTGCCGTCCGGGCACGCGGCAGCGCCGTCAGCGCGACCAGCGCGGTGTTCACGGCCACCACCAGGAAGCTCACCAGCCACACGCCGCCCACGGAGGCCAGGTGCAGGGCCGGCCGCACCTCCCACTGGCTCGCGCCCAGCAGCCCCCACGGACCGCCCAGGTACTCCCAGGACCTGACCAGTTCGGCCAGCAGCCAGCCCGACGGGACCAGCACCACGGCCGCCGCCAGCCGACCGGCGCCGGGAGCGCCGCCCAGCAGCCGGTGCACAAGCCAGCCCCAGGGCAGCCACAACAGCCCCAGCAGCGCGGCCAGGAGGACGATGAACACATGCAGGCTCGGCATCAGCCAGTGGTGCATCGCCAGCATGAACCCCGTGCCGCCCGACCATCCGGCGAGCGCGGCGGCGCGGCCCGACGGCGCAGCGCGCAACAGCAGCAGCCACGGCACCAGCGCCACGTACGCCAGCCACCACAGCCCGGGCGCGGGGAACGCCAGCACCGGCAGCGCGCCCGCCACCGGCGGCAGCACCCGACGGGCCCAGCGGGACGCCGGCCACGGCGGCATGGGCGCCCTCCTTCGTCCGGTGGTCCGATCACCAGTGTGCGGGAGGGCGCGCGCGGTGGCGAGGGGCGTACCCGGGCGGGCGCGGCGTGGCCCTCCGCGCCGCCCGGAGCCGGACGGGCCGGTGCCGGGCGTGGTCCGCCCGCCCCGGCGTGGTCCCCGCCGGGGCGAGGGGCCGCAAGGGTGTGGGCGTCGGGTTGCGGGCGTCCCTACGGGCTGCGGGCCTCGGCCGGGTGCCGTATGCCGCCCGGCCGGTGCACTCCGGTCACCGTGCGGACAGGGTCACCGTGCGGACAGGGTCACGGTGCGGCCACCGGCCGGATGCGCCGGTGAAGTGCGGGGGCCGGGGACGACGGTGTGCACCTCCGCCTCCGACGTCCGCAGCACCGCGGACTCCGCTGCCGGCCCGCGATCCGGTCCGTCGGTGCGATCCGGTCGGTCGGTGCGATCCGGTCGGTCGGTGCGATCCGGTCGGTCGGTGCGATCCGATCCATCGGTCGTTCCCGGCCGGGACGCGCGGTGGGACTGCCCGGCCCCCTCCGCGCGTGCCTGCCGCGCGCTGTCGGACGTCAGGACGACCAGCCCCCAGGTGGCCAGCGCCCCCGCGGCCAGCGCCAGCACCGTGCCCGTCGCGCCGTACCGGAAGCTCTCCTCCAGCAGCAGTATCCCGGCCGCCGCGGCGACCACCGGGTTGGCCACGGTGGCGGTCGCCAGCGGTGTCGCCAGCCCGCCGTCCCGGTAGGACGCCTGCGAACTCGCCAGCCCGGTGGCTGCCAGCACCACCGTCAGGCCCGCGAGCGGCACGGAGACGGAGAGCGGAGCCGAGGCCCAGCCCTCGGCGAGCGATTTGACGAAGACCGAAGCCGCGCCGTATGCCACCCCGGCGGTCAGCGCCAGCGCCATGCTCCGCAGCGCGCCGAGCCGACCGCCGGGGCGGCCGTGCACCGTGCGCCGTACCGCTGCCGCCGTGCCCGCCAGCAGGGCGACGAGGCCCAGGACGCAGCCCGCGAGGAGGAACTGGCCGCCGCTGTCGAGGGAACTCACTCCCGTGTCCCCGGTCAGCAGCAGGATGCCGACCAGACCGGCCGAGACCAGCACGATGCCCCGCCATGCGGAGGGGGTCACCGGCCGCCGCCCCAGAAGCGCCGCCAGCGGGGCGGCGAGTACGAGCGTGAGGACGCCCAGCGGCTGAACGACGGTCAGCGGCCCCTGGGCGAGCGCCGCCACGTGCAGCAGTGCTCCCGCCCCCTGCAGGGCCGCTGCGGTCCACCACATCCCGGAGCGCAGCAGCCTCCATCGGCTCGGCTCGGTCGACGTGGCGATCTTCTCCTGCACGATCGCGGCCAGTGCGTAGCTCACCGCGGATACCAGCGAGAGCAGCACCGCCAGGGTCAGTGCGCTCATATCCGCTCCGTGCAGCACCGGTCGGGCATCGCGTTCATGCCCTCCACGGTTCCGTATTCCTGACGGCCTGTCGTCACCTGCCGGCACCGTCTTGATGTACCACCAGCGGAGTACGGCACGGCCCCGTCTCCCCCTGCCAGGTGATATCCCCCGGTGGACGCCCGGTCTGCCGGAGGCGGCCCGGTAGGACCCGGGAGGCACCGGTCGGGGCCGCCCGGCCCGCCGAACGGTGCACGGGCCACTGCGGCCGGTCGGGTCGTACGTGGCTCCGGACCGGCCGCCCCGTGCCGGCGTTCCTCCGGGCCGTCACATCGGCGCGGTGCCGGCGGCGGGCCGCGGAAGACCGCCCGTCAGGGCTCCGCGGGGAACGGGCCCTCGCCCGAGACCTCGACCGGACCGAACCCGCTGCCGAGCACAGTGACCCGGCAGACGCGGCCGTCCGCCAGCCGCAGCCGGGCCGTGTCGCCCTCCAGCTCGGTCCACAGTCGCTGGTCGCCCTCGGGCCTCATGGTGCCGGACCACGCGGTCCCGGGGCCGGTGGTCTCCGTGAACAGCGCTACGTCGACCGGCACCTCGGCGGCCCCGGTCAGCAAGGTCGCGGGACCACGGTAGAAGTTGTCCATACCGCAAGTGTGGCAGTCCGGATCCCCGACGGCACAACCGGTCAGCGGGCGGATCGCTCCCCGCGAACCGACGGAACCCCGCCTCCGCGCGGTGCGGGGCGGGGTCCGTCGGCCGACGTGCTGATGCTGCTCGGGTGGGACCTAACAGTGGTTCTTGCGGTGGTTCTGCGCCGCCGGGCTCAGCAGCGGATCGCCGCAGACGTGCGCACCCACCTTCGCGGGTAGCTGGACGTCGTCGCCGCAGAGGACGCCGGGCGACGTGCCGCTCATTCGCACCACCGGATCGTCGCCGGCGACGGCGGTTCCCGTGGAGCCGAGCAGTGCGGTGGCGCCGAGCGCGCGCCGACCACGAGGGCGGTGCGGATACGCATGTGCTCTCCCGAGAGAGGTGGCTGTTGTCTCCACGCCCACCGTGGGCGTGCACGCCGCCACCCGCACTTCGGCCTGCTCCGCACGGGTGGGTGCGTTGGTACGGTGCGGGCCGGCGGGGAACCGCCCGGACGGAGCGGAAGGGGGCCGCGGATGGCCGCGGAGGAGGAGCCGCACGGCGGCGGAGGCGAGCGCGGCGAACGCGCCGAGGCGGTGGTGCTCCCCGACAGCCAACCCGTCGGTGGACGACGGGTGCTGTGCCGGATGTGCGGGCAGCCGCTGCGCGACCGCGCCTCCCGGCTCTGGGGCCTGGGGCCCGACTGCCGGCACAAGCTGTCCCTGCGCACCGCTCCCGAACCGCCCCGGCACGAGGTCGACCAGGACGTGCTGCCGGGGCTGTGACCGGTGGCGCCTGGCGCGCCTGCACGAGGATTCCGCGGCGCGGCGGGAATCATGGGGGAGCACACCGGCGAAAGGCAGTTCCCCGTGTCCCAGCCACCGCAGCCCGGGCCCGACCGGAACGACGACCGCCGCTCCCGGCGTTCCCGCTCCGGCACGGAACCGGTGACCGCGCGCAGCGACCTGTGGCTGCGCACTCTGCTGTCGTCCGTCGGAGTGCCGTTCTTCGCCGCGGCCGCCGCGCTGTTCGCCTGGTGGGCCGCGGCCTCGGGCAGCCACAGCACCCCCAGCGACCGGGTCCTGATGGTGCTCGCGGCGCTGTGCGCCGCGTTGGCGCTGATCGCGGCTGTCGATCTGCTGGTGCTCCGGCGCAGGCGGGCGAAGGAGCACCAGCGGCGCCGCGGCTGAGCCGACGGGTGCTCGGGGAGCCTTCCGGCCCGGCCCCCGGACTCCTCGGCCCAGGCCCGGGGAACGGGGCGCGGGCCGCGGGGCGCTCAGCCCACCGACTCGCCCGCGTGCGGGCTGAGGACGCCCGCCGCCATCAGGGCGAAGAGGGCCACTCCGAGCAGGATCCGGTAGATGACGAACGGCATGAAGCTGCGGGTGGAGATGAAGCGCATGAACCAGGCGATGACGCCATAGGCCACCACGAACGCCAGTGCGGTGGCGAAGAGGGTCGGCCCCCAGGAGACGTGGCCCTCGCCGATGTCCGCCAGTTCGAACAGCCCGGAGGCCAGGACCGCGGGTACGGCCAGCAGGAAGGAGTAGCGGGCCGCGGCCTCGCGGCGGTAGCCCATGAAGAGTCCGCCGCTGATGGTGGCGCCGGACCGGGACACTCCGGGTACCAGTGCCAGCGCCTGCGCGCAACCGTAGAGCAGGCCGTCGCGCACGGTGAGCTGTTCCAGGGACTTCCGCTCCCGCCGTGCCCGGTGGCGGCCGCCCTTGGTGTCGCGGGCCGCCATCCGGTCGGCGATGCCCAGCACGATGCCGAGGCCCACCAGCGTCGACGCGATCAGCCGCAGGTCGCGGAACGGGCCCTCGATCTGGTCCTTGAAGGTCAGCCCCAGCACTCCGATCGGAATGGAGCCGACGATGACGAGCCAGCCCGTCTTCGCGTTGTGGTCGCTGCGGGCCGCCGGGCTGTAGAGGGAGCGGAACCAGGCCGCGAGGATCCGGCCGATGTCCTTCCGGAAGAAGATCAGGACGGCGGTCTCGGTGCCGATCTGGGTGACGGCGGTGAAGGCCGCGCCGGGGTCCTGCCACCCCGCGAAGGCGGCGACCAGCCGCAGATGGGCGCTGGAGGAGATCGGGAGGAACTCGGTCAGTCCCTGGACGAGTCCGAGGACGAAGGATTCAAACCAAGACATCTGCTGCGGAGCTCGTCCCTGTGGTAGTCGGGGTCACGGGCGGGGGACCGGTGCCGGAGCGGCGGCGGGGGCGCGGGCCTCGTGTGCGAGTGCGGACCCGGGGGCCGTGTCCCCGCCCGGAGCGGTGCCCCGCAACTGGGCGCGCTTGCGCCAGGCGATCACAGCGCCCGCCAGCCCGGAGAGCGCGATGAAGGCGAACGAGGCCAGGAAGACCGGCGAGGTCGGAGTCGCGGCGCTGCTCCCGGCGATGACATAGGCCGCGGTGTTGGGCACCGAGCCGAGCGCGGTCGCGCTCAGGAAGGCGAGCCAGCGCATCCGGGAGACGGCCGCACCGTAGTTCGAAGCCGCGAACGGCACGCCCGGCAGCAGCCGGATGATCAGCATCGAGCGGAAGCCGTGCCGGCTCAACTGCCGGTCGGCGGACGACAGCCAGCGGCCCCGCAGCAGGGTGCGCAGGGCGTCCTGGCCGAGCATCCGGCCCAGCCCGAACGCGATGCCCGCGCCGATCACCGTGCCGGCCGTCGCCGAGAAGGTGCCCGCCTGCGCCCCGAAGAGGACACCGGCAGCCACGTTGAGCACGGGGCGCGGGACGAAGGCCGCCGTGCACACTCCGTAGGCGGCGCCGAAGAGGGCGACGGCCGCGCCTCCGGCGATCTCGGGGGGCCAGCCCTGGGCGAGCAGGCGCTGGGGCTCGTACAGCAGCATCGCCGTCGCGGCCGCGCACAGCAGTGCGGCGAGCAGGGCGAGGCGGGACCATGGCGAGAGCAGCGTCCGGGTGAGACGGCCGGGGAGTCCGTCTGGCTGCGTGGCGGGGACGGGCACGCTGGGAGCGTAACCGACGAATCGGTTCCCCCGCCGTTCGAAGCCTTGCGGAATGCCCGAAAGGTGCCGTTCCGCAGCGCTGTTCCCCGGGTGGCCATGTCCGCTTCCACCAGGGCCGGAAGGCCGCCCTGCGGAGGCGGCCGAAATCCGTTCGACGGGCGGTGGTTGAACGGGCGATGATCTCGGGGTGCCCGGGTTGCCCCTTCTCTGTGCTCCGGCCGCGGTGGCGGCCGCCGCGCGGGCTGCCCTCCTGCCGACGGCGGGCGCGCACGTCCACTCCGTTCCGCCCGGCGGCCGCCCCCGCCGACGCTGACCCTCCCGGACCGGCCGAGGACCCCACAGGGGAGGGTCGGCTGCTTTCCGGGGTCCCGACTCGTCCGTACCGGTCCAGGAGGGCACCCATGTCCGGCCTCAGCCACCCGCGCACCGCCCCGTTCCCCGTCCCCCACCTCACCATCGGCACGCTGGGCCATTCCGGGCACGGCAAGACCACACTGGCCGTCGCGCTGGCCGCCCGCGGGCCCGGGGCGGCTCCCCGCAGGCCGGGATCGGAGGCGGCCGCCGTCCGCCCGGACGGATACCCGCCGGCCCGCAGGCAGCGCTTCCGATGCTTCCGGTACGCCACCGACACCCGGCACTACACCGTCCTGGATCCGGCCCCGCGCGTGGTGTCCGGCACCGTTCCGCGCCGCGGCGCCGGTGCGTCGGTCCGGGGGCGTGCGGACGCCTCCGGGGTCCGCACCGGTCTGGACGGCGCGCTGCTCGTCGTCTCCGTGCGCGAGGGCGTGCGTCCGGGAACCGCCGAGCAGCTCGCGCTCGCGCGCCGCGGCGGCCTGGTCCATCTGGTCGTCGCCCTCACCATGGCCGAGGCGGGCAGCGACGAAGTGAGCGAACGGGTCGAGCACCAGGTGCGGGCGCTGCTGGCGGCGCACGGCTTCGCCGGGGGGAACCTCCCGGCCGTCCGGGTCTCCGCCCGCCGTGCTCTCGAGGGCGATCCGCGCTGGACGGGCTCGATCGAGGCGCTGCTGGATGCCGTCGACACCTATGTGCCGCTGCCGGAACGTGCCCCGCGGCCCCGGCACCCCGGGACCGGGGTGCGCTGAGGCCGCGGCGGGCCCGCACAATGGAGGGGTGGAGACCGACGCCGACGGGGAGCAGATACCCCGCATCCGAACCGTCGCGGGCGGCACGGCCAAGCTGCTGCCGGACATCGACCGGGACCGGGCCTGGCTGCTGACGCTGGACGGTGCCCCGCAGTCGTACGTCGACCTCGACGAACCCGGGCATCTGGAGTTCGAGTACGCGCGCCGGGTCGGCCATCTGCTGGACCTCGCCGCGCCGCCCGGAGCGCCGCTGGACGTGCTCCACCTCGGCGGGGGAGCGCTCACCCTGCCGCGCTATCTCGCCGCGACCCGTCCCGGCTCCCGGCAGCGGGTGGCCGAACCGGACGCGGAGCTGACCGCCTTCGTCACCGAGCAGCTGCCGCTCCCGGCCGGTGCCGAGGTCGCGGTGGAGGCGGCCGACGGGCGGGCCGTGCTGGAGTCCTCGGCCTCGGCGGGTGCCGATGTCCTGGTCTCCGACGTGTACGGCGGTTCGCGGATGCCCGCGCACCTGACCACGCTGCCGTACGCGCGCGAGGCGGCGCGGGTGCTGCGTCCCGGCGGTCTGTACGTGGCCAACCTCGCCGACGCCGCGCCGTTCCGCTTCCTCGCCTCCCAACTGGCCACGTTCGCCGCGGTCTTCCCGCAGCTCGCGCTCGTCGCGGAGCCCGCGGTGCTGCGCGGCCGCCGGTTCGGCAACATCCTGCTGCTCGCCTCGCACGCGGAGCAGCCGCTCGCGGAGCTGGCCCGCCGCTGCTCGGCCGATCCGTTCCCGGCCCGGGTGGAGCACGGCACGGCGCTGGAGCACTTCACGCGGGGTGTGCGCGCTGTCGAGGACGGCGAGGCGGTGCCGTCCCCCGAACCGCCGGACGGCGCCTTCAGCCTGGGCTGAGGGCGCCGTCGCCGTCCGGTTCCCGTGGTCCGGGGGGCGGGGTCAGCCGCGGGGCTCGTCCCCGCCGCCGTCGTAGTCGCGGAGGCTGCCGGTCATCTTCTTGATGGTCGCGTCCGGGACCTCGTCCTTGACGCCGGCGTCGGTGTAGAGGACCCAGATCGCCAGGTCACCGTTGCTGTTGATCCAGGAGACCGTGACGACCTTGCCCGCGCTGGTGGAGCACTTGTCCTCCTTCGGGGCTCCGGTGATCTTGGCGGTGACGGTGTGACCCTTGATGCCGTGGTCGTTCTTGAACGGCTTGGGCTTGGAGACCTTGAGGGTGCCCTTCTGCTTCTGGTCGTAGCCGGCCAGTGCGAAGTTGCCGGCGGCGATCCGCGCCGCCTCCTTGGTGTCCTTGGAACCCTGCGCGCCCTTGGTGCCGACGCCGGCGCGGCTGCTGCGCTTGCACCAGTCGTCCTTGTAGTAGGCGGGCGCCGACATGGCGACCAGGACCTTGCCCTTGTCGTCCTCGAATCCGGTGATGGTGCCCGTGCTCGCGAGGGTCCAGTCGTCGTTGTCGGGGACGTCGAAGGCGGAGTACCACTTCGGGTTGACGACGGTCTGCCACCCCTCCACCACCGGGTCCGAGGGGTCCTTGGAGGCGCCGCCGCCTCCCGGCTCGCCCTTCTCGCTCTTCTCCGGCTTCGTCTTCACCGAGGGCGAGGAGGTCTTGTCGGCCTCGTTCTTCTTGCCCCCGCCGGAGTCGTCGCCGCCGAGGACGAGGACCCCGGCCACCGTCGCGGCGATGACCGCCACAGCGGCGACGATCGCGATGGCGATCGTCTTGTTCCGGCCGCCTCCGCCGCCTCCGCCCTTGGGGGACTGCGGGCTGCCGGGCATGGTCCCCGGGCCCCACTGTCCCGACTGCCCCGGGCCGCCCGGCTGACCATAGGGGTGGGGAGCCTGTCCGGGCTGCTGGCCATAGCCCGACGGGCCCGGCTGCTGCCCCTGGCCGGGCTGCTGGCCCGGCGGCTGCTGCCCGTAGCCGGGCTGCTGGTACGGGTTCGGTTGCCCGTACCCGGGCTGCTGGTACGGGTTCGGCTGCTGCGGGTTCTGCTCGCCCCCGGGCGGCTGCTGTCCTGGCCACATGGCCGACAACCCTATGGTGCGGTCTCCGCGTCGGCCACGGCGCGGTCCTGGATCGGTACGGACCCGCTACACGAATGGGGCCGAAGCGGGAAGGAACGATTCTCCCGCCCCGAGTTACCGAGTGGTAACGTGCGGCCATGACCACACAGTCGCAGCCGGACATCGGCGAGCTGATGCGGGCCTCCGTGCCCATGGCCCGCACGCTCAACCTCGAGTACCTGGAGACCTCGCCGGAACGGGTCGTCGTCTCCCTGCCCGACCAGAGCGAGTACCACAACCACGTGGGCGGCCCGCACGCCGGCGCGATGTTCACGCTTGCCGAGTCCGCGACCGGCGCGGTGACCCTGGCCGCATTCGCCGACCAGCTCTCCCGCGCCGTCCCGCTGCCGGTACGCGCCGAGATGGACTTCAAGAAGATCGCCAAGGGGGTGGTCACCGCCACCGCCGAGCTCGGCCGCCCGGCCGCCGAGGTGATCGCCGAGCTGGACCGGGGAGAGCGCCCCGAGTTCCCGGTCCGGGTCGCGCTCCGCCGCCCCGACGGCGCGGTCACCAGCGAGATGACCGTCGTGTGGACCCTGCGGCCCAACGACTGACGCCGCTCCGCGCCGCCGGTCCGGTCCCGGTGCCCTCCGGCAGGGGAGCGGCGCGCGAGGCAGTGGACGCGGGCCGGCCCGCGGTCGAGTAGGCTTCCGAATTCGTGCCGTCATGGCAGCTCGTGCTCCGATGTCATGAGAGGAAGCCGCAGTTGCACATCCAGGACTGGCTGGAGAGCGTTCCGGCCGTCAGCGTGTACCTCCTGGTGGGGGTGGTCATCGGGCTGGAGAGCCTGGGGATCCCGCTGCCGGGAGAGATCGTCCTCGTCAGCTCCGCGCTGCTCTCCTCGCAGCAGGGGCACATCGATCCGCTGATCCTGGGGACCTGCGCCACGGTCGGTGCCGTCGTGGGTGACTCGATCGGGTACGCCATCGGCCGGAGAGGCGGCAAGCCGCTGCTGGACTGGCTGGGCGGGAAGTTCCCCAAACACTTCGGTCCCGGCCATGTGGCCACCGCCGAGCGCTCCTTCCAGCGGTGGGGCATGTGGGCCGTCTTCTTCGGCCGTTTCATCGCCCTGCTGCGGATCTTCGCGGGGCCGCTCTCGGGCGTGCTGAAGATGCCGTACTGGAAGTTCCTGACCGCGAACGTCCTGGGCGGTGTGGTGTGGGCCGGCGGCACGACCGCGGTCATCTACTACGTCGGTATCGTCGCCGAGGCGTGGCTCAAGCGCTTCTCCTGGCTCGGGCTGGTGGCCGCCGTGCTGATCGGTCTCGCCTCCATGGTGATCGTCAAGCGCCGGGCCGCGAAGATGGCCGCCGAAGCGGTCGAGGAGCACCGGTCCGAGCGCGCCGCCGCGCGGGAGGACGACCACGCGCCCGCCGCGGAGGGCGACCCCCGCCGGTCCGAGCGCGACGGCACCCCGTCGGCCCCGGTCGGCGACTGAGCGGGAACGGCCGGCGAGACATCCGGAGTGGAGAGCAGCGTGACACAGTACGGGCTGATCGTGACGGTCGGCGGGCACGAACCGCAGCTGGATCCCACGGCGTTCAACGCGCCGACCTCGGTGATCGCGGGCGACGTCACCCTGGCGGCCGGGTCGAGCGTGTGGTACGGCGCCGTGCTGCGGGCCGACGCCGCCCCCATCGTGCTCGGTGAGGGAAGCAATGTGCAGGACAACTGCACCGTGCACGGCGATCCCGGCTTCCCCGTCGAGGTCGGCGCCCGGGTCACCGTGGGCCACAACGCCGTGCTGCACGGCTGCACGGTCGAGGACGACGTGCTGATCGGCATGGGCGCCACGGTCCTCAACGGCGCCCGCATCGGTGCCGGTTCCCTCGTCGCGGCCCAGGCCCTGGTGCCGCAGGGGACCGTCGTGCCGCCCGGTTCGCTGGTGGCCGGGGTGCCCGGCAAGGTGCGGCGGCAGCTGACGGACGAGGAGTTCGAGGGCGTGCGCCTCAACGCGCTCGGCTATGTGGACCTGGCCGAGCAGCACCGCGGGGCAACCGCCGGGGAACGGCCGGCCGCCCCCTGAGCGGTTCGGCGACCGGGCGCGCCCCTGCTCGCGGCGGTTGCGAACCCCGCGCCCGGCGGGAGCGTCGCTCGAAGCTACCGGTGAGGAACCTCACCGGGGCGCGGCGGTGCCGGGGCGCTACGGTGACGGCGTGCCATCCCTCAGGAACACGTTCTCCTCCCTCACCTCCCGCGCCGTGCACGGCCTCTGGCGCCGGGCCCGGCAGGCGGGGGCCGTCACCGCGCGGCGCCCGGGGCCGTACGCGTTCCGCCGTATCGGGACCGGGACACGGCTCGCCTTTCCGCAGGGGACGCTCTTCGGGACGCCGTGGATCGAGCTCGGCGACCACTGCATCGTCGGCCAGGACGTCACGCTGACGGCGGGGATGATGCCGGACCTGGAGCTGGGGCCGGAGACGGTGCTGCGGCTGGGGAACGGTGTGGTGCTGGGCCGGGGCAGCCACATCATCGCGGACACCCGGGTCAGTCTCGGCGACGACGTGTTCTGCGGCCCGTACGTCTACATCACCTCGACCAACCACTCCTACGACGACCCGGAGCTGCCCGTCGGCAAGCAGTGGCCGCGCACCGCACCGGTGGAGATCGGTGCGGGGAGCTGGATCGGCGCGGGGGCCGTCGTCCTGCCCGGTGCGACGCTGGGGCGCAACGTGGTGGTCGCGGCGGGGGCCGTGGTGCGGGGTGAGATACCCGATCACTCCGTGGTCGCGGGTGCCCCGGCCAGGGTGGTCCGTCGGCTGGACCCGGAGCAGGGGTGGCAGCCGCCGCTGCGCACCCCGCCGCCGGTGCCGGTTCCCGAGGGCGTCAGTCCGCAGGAGCTGGTCGCCCTCGCCGACCTGCCTGCCGCGCCGGACGCCGAGCCGTCCGACGGCTCGTCGTCCGGCGGCTGAGCCGGTGCTCCGGTCAGCCCGAGGCCAGCAGGACCGTGCCCAGCAGCGCCAGCCCGGCGCCTGTGGTCTGCAGCGCGCGCAGTCGCTCCTGGAGCACGCTCCGTGCGGCGAGCGCGGTGACGACGGGGTAGAGCGAGGCGAGGACGGCGGCCACCGTGACGGGGCCGTGCTGCGCGGCGACCGCGTACGTCCCGTTGGCGGCGACGTCGGCCAGACCGACGAAGGTCAGCGCGGGCAGCGCAGCCCACACCGCCCGCGGGCCCTCCTCGGGGAGCGCCGGTGTGCCGCGCCGCACCGAGGCCCAGAGCGCTCCGCCGCCCACGACGACGTTGACCACCCGCTGCACGAACAGCGTCAGGAAGAGCCCCGCGAGCGTCGTGGACGCCTCGGCGACCAGGCTCATCGTCGCGCCGAAGCCGAAGGCCGCGATGAGGGTGAGCAGGACCGTGCGCCGCTGCACGGGTGTGCCTCCGCCGCCCACGCCGCCGGCCAGCACCACTCCGGTGACGGCGACCAGGGTGCCCAGGGCCTGGAGCGGGCCCGGCCGTTCGCCGTGCAGGGCCATGCCGACGGCCACCGGCACGGCGACGCTGCCGAGGGTGGCGACGGGGGAGACCACTCCCATCGGGCCGACGGCCAGCGCCCGGTAGAAGCACAGCATCGACACCGGACCGATGGCCCCGGCCGCCACCGCGCACCACAGCAGGCGCGCGTCCAGTTCGCCCCAGGCGCCGGTGGCGAGCACGATGACGCCGAGCACCAGGCAGGCCGCGCCCTGCGAGACGACCACCACCGTCAGCTCGCGCAGTCGCTTGCTGAGCAGCCCGCCGCCGAAGTCGGCCAGCCCCCACAGGAGGCTGGTGGCCAGCGCGAAGACAGCGGTCATGGCGAATTCCCTCGCAGTACAGTGTGGTGAACGCTCAAGTCCAGCACACCGTAGTACATCGCAATGCACTCTGTCATTTAATATTTTGGATGGTGCGGAACACCGTGACGGACCTCGACCACCTCACGCAGGCGCTCGCCCGCAACCTGAAACATCTGCGGGCCGAGCGCGGCTTCACCCTCGACGCCCTCGCGGCGCGGGCCGGTGTCAGCAGGGGCATGCTCATCCAGATCGAACAGGCCCGCACCAACCCCAGCGTGGGCACCGTCGTCAAGATCGGCGACGCACTCGGCGTCAGCATCACCTCACTCCTGGACTTCGACCAGGAGCCGCAGGTCCGCCTGGTGCCGCCGGAGCAGGCGGTGCGGCTGTGGTCCACCGAGGCGGGCAGCCACAGCACCCTGCTCGCGGGCACCGAGGCGCCCGGTCCGCTGGAGCTGTGGCACTGGAAGCTGGCACCGGGAGACGCCAGCAGTTCCGATCCGCACCCGCTGGGCACCACGGAACTCGTGCACGTCACGACGGGCACGCTCACCCTCGAGGTGGACGGCGACCCCTACACGGTGCCGGCCGGGACGTCCGCGTGCTTCGAGTCCCACGTCCCGCACGGCTACCGCAACGACGGGCCGGAGAACGTCGAGATGACCATGGCTGTCGCAGTCCCCGCGCCCCGCTGAACCGGACGGCCGCGCCGGTGGTCCGGGTGTCTGCCACGTCGCTCCCGCCGGCGGGGCGCCGACCGCTCCCGTGCGGCGGTCGGCTCCGTGCTCACCCCAGCCGCGGGATCTCGATCGCCGGACACCGGTCCATCACCATCCGGAGTCCGGCCGCCCGGGTGCGCTCCCAGGCCGCCTCGTCCACCACGCCGAGCTGGAACCAGACAGCCTGTGCACCGATCGCCACCGCCTCGTCGGCCACCTGTCCCGCAAGCTCGGAGCGGACGAACACGTCCACCACGTCCACCGGGAACGGGATCTGCGCGAGCGTCGCGTGGCCGCGCTCGCCGTGCACGGTCTCCGCGCTCGGGTGGACCGGAACGACCCGTTTGCCGAATCGCTGCAGCACCTCGGCCACCCCCCAGGCGGGTCGGGAGGTGTTCTGCGACAGCCCCACCACCGCCCAGGTGTCACCCAGCTCGGTGAGAATCTCCCGCACCGTCCCGGTATCGCCGTACATCACTCTCTCCTCTGCGGCAGACCAGCTCCTCGGGACAACGGACAGCACCCCCCGCCGATTCCCGCGGCTGCGGCCATAGGCTGGCGGGATGCACCAGGAGCAGCACGCACAGCAGGAGCGGCAGCCAGGGCCCGCGGAGTACGTCACCGTGGCCGGGGAGGGCGTGCACGAGACCGAGGTCAACCGCTCCCGCTTCCTGTGCGCCCTCGCGCCCGCGGCCACGGAAGCCGAGGCCCAGGAGTTCATCGCCCGGATCCGCAGGCAGCACCCCGGTGCCAACCACAACTGCTCGGCCTATGTCCTCGGAGCCGACGCGGGCATCCAGAAGGCGAACGACGACGGTGAGCCGGGCGGCACCGCGGGAGTGCCGATGCTCCAGATGCTGCTGCGGCGCGAGGTGCGGTACACGGTCGCCGTCGTCACCCGCTACTTCGGCGGCGTCAAACTGGGCGCCGGCGGCCTGATCCGCGCCTACGGAGGTGCGGTCGGCGAGGCCCTGGACGCGGTGGGGACCGTCACCAGACGCCGCTTCCGGCTGCTGACGGTCACGGTCGGGCACGAGCGCGCCGGACGCCTGGAGAACGAACTGCGCGCCACCGGGCGGGAGGTGCGCGAAGTGCGCTACGGCGCCGAGGTCGCCATCGAGATCGGTCTGCCCGACGCCGACCTGGCCGACTTCCGCAGCTGGCTGGCGGACGCGACGGCGGGCAGCGCGCGAGTCGAGGTGGGCGGCGAGGCGTTCGGTACGGTCTGAGCCGTGGGGGGGGGGGGGGGGGGGGGGGGGGGGGGGGGGGGGGGGGGGGGGGGGCGGGGGGCGCGCGGGGCGGCGGGGGCGGGGGCGGGCGCGCGCGGCCCGCCCCCCCCCCCCCCCCCCCCCCCCCCCCCCCCCCCCCCCCCCCCCCCCCCGGGCCCGCGGGCCCGCACTGTCGGTGGTGGGCCTTAGGGTCGTTGACCATGCGTCTGCTGCACACCTCGGACTGGCATCTGGGCCGGAGCTTCCACCGCGTGAGCCTCCTCGACGCCCAGCACGCCTTCCTGGACCACCTGGTCGCCACCGTCGAGGAGCGGGCGGTGGACGCCGTGCTGGTCTCCGGCGACGTCTACGACCGCGCGGTCCCCTCCCTCGCCGCCGTCGAGATGTTCGACCGGACGCTCTCCCGCCTCGCGGACCTCGGCGTGCCCACCGTGATGATCTCCGGCAACCACGACTCGGCACGCCGGCTGGGGGTCGGCGCGAAACTGCTCGGCCGCGCCGGGGTCCACCTGCGCACCGACCCCCGCGAGTGCGGCACTCCCGTACTCCTCGAACCCGCCGACGGAGGCGGTCCGGTGGCCGTCTACGGAGTGCCCTACCTGGAGCCCTCGCTGGTGCGCGAGACGCTCGGTGCCAAGAGCGGCGGCCACACCGCCGTGCTCCGCGCCGCGACGGACCGGATCCGCGCCGACCTCGCCGCCCGTCCGGCCGGGACGCGCTCCGTCGTGCTGGCCCACGCCTTCGTGACCGGCGCCGAAGTCTGCGACAGCGAACGGGACATCACCGTCGGCGGTGTCGCCTCGGTGCCCGCCTCGGTCTTCGAGGGGGTCGACTACGTCGCGCTCGGCCACCTGCACAACTGTCAGACCCTCTCCGAGCGGATCCGCTACTCCGGCACCCCGATCGCCTACTCGTTCTCCGAGGCCGGGCACCGGAAGTCCATGTGGCTGGTCGAACTCGGCCCCTCGGGCGAACCGGCGGCCGAGCGGCTGCCCTGCCCCGTCCCCCGGCCGCTCGCCCGGCTGCGCGGCAGGCTGGCGGAGCTGCTGGAGGACCCGGCCCTCGAGCAGCACACCGGCTCCTGGGTGGAGGCCACGCTCACCGACGCGGCCCGCCCGCACGACCCGATGGCCCGGCTGACCGCGCGCTTCCCGCACACCGTCAGTCTCGTCTTCGCACCCGACAGGGAGGAGGACGGCGACGCCCGCTCCTACGCCGCACGGCTCAGCGGGCGCACCGACCGGCAGATCACCGAGGACTTCGTCGGCCATGTACGCCCCGGACAGCAGGCGGCGCCCGAGGAGCGTGAGATGCTCGGGCAGGCGCTGGAGGCCGTCCGGGTCGTCGAGGCCGAGCCGGACGCCGCTGCCGCCCCGCGTGCGGCGCGGCCCCCGGCCGACGGCCGGCGCCCGGGTCAGCACGGTGTGCGGGCGGTGACCCGTTGAGGCTCCACCGGCTGTCCCTCACCGCCTTCGGCCCGTTCGGCGGCACGCACACCGTCGACTTCGACACGCTCTCCTCGGCCGGGCTGTTCCTGCTGCACGGAGCCACCGGCGCGGGCAAGACCTCGGTGCTGGACGCCGTCTGCTTCGCGCTCTACGGCGGCGTGCCCGGCGCCCGCCAGCAGCCCGGCGGCACCCTGCGCAGCGACCACGCCGACCCGCGCGTGCGGACCCAGGTCGTCCTCGACCTGACCGTGGCGGGCCGGCGGCTGGAGGTCACCCGCGCCCCCGAGCAGCTGCGGCCCAAGGCCCGGGGCACCGGCCTCACCCGCGAACGCGCCCGCTGCGAACTGCGCGCCTGGGACCCGGCCGCGGGCGAGTGGCAGGGGCTCAGCCGCTCCCACCAGGAGATCGGTGAGGAGATCGGGCAGGCCCTGGGCATGAGCAAGGACCAGTTCTGTCAGGTGGTGCTGCTGCCGCAGGGCGATTTCGCCCGGTTCCTGCGCTCGGGTGCCGAGGACCGGGCCAAGCTGCTGGGTCGGCTCTTCGACACCGGCCGGTTCGCCGCCGTCGAGGAAGAACTCGCACGGATGCGCAAGACCGCCCAGCGCCAGGTCGTCGCCGCCGACGAGGACCTGCTGGCCCTCGCCCACCGGATGCGGCAGGCCGTCGGCGACCCCGCGGAGCTCGCCGAAGGTCCCGCGGACACCCCTGCCGCCGACCCGCTCCCCGGCCAGCGCACCGGCTCGGCCCGCGGCTCGGCGCCGGACGCCCGCGGCGGCGGAAGCGCGCGGGCCCGCGGCGGCGCCCGCGGCCGGGCGGCGCCGCCCGCCGAGTCCCCCGCGCGCGACGGGCTCGCCCCCGGCGACCCCGGTCTCGCAGACTCCGTCCTGGTCTGGGCGGCGCAGGCCCGGACCCACGCGCGGGAACGCCACGCCGGCGCGGCCCTCGCCGCCGACACCGCTCGGGCACGCCACACGGAGGCCGTCCGGGAGCTGGAAGAGGTCCGGGACCTGGCCCGCGCGCAGCAGCAGTTCGCGCATGCCCGGCAGCGCTCCGAGGAACTGGCGGCGGGCACCGCGGAGCGGGACGCGGAGCGGCAGCTGCTGGAGCGGGCGCAGGCCGCCGACACGGTGCTGCCCGCCCTGCGGCTGCACAGCACCGCACAGCAGGAGCACACCCGGGCCCGAGCCGCGGAACGGGAGGCGCGTGCGGACCTCCCGGACGCTCTCGCCGACGCCGGCCCCGACCGGCTGTCAGCGCTGGAAGGTGAACTGCGGCAGGAACTGGGGGCACTGCGGGTCACCCGCGAGGAGGAACCGCGCGCCGCCGCGATCGAGACCGAACTGCACCGACTGGACGCCGAGTCCCGGACCGACGACGACCTCCTCCGCGAGACGGGGGAGTGGCTGGGGGGCTGGGAGGAGCAGCAGCGCGGCCTCGAACGGCGGGTGGCCGAGGCACTGGAGGCCGCCACCCGTGCCGAGCACCTGGCGGGCCGTCTGCACCCCGCCCGCGCCCGCCTGCAGGCTGCGCACCGCCGGGACCGGCTGGACATCGAGATCGAGTCGGCCGACGAGGTGCGGCGCCGGGCCCGCGAGGAGGCCGCCGACGCCAAGGAATACTGGCTCGCGGTGCGGGAGCGGCGGCTGCGCGGCATCGCGGCGGAGCTCGCCGCGAACCTGGCCGCGGGCACCCCCTGCGCCGTGTGCGGCGCCACCGAACATCCCGATCCGGCCCGCGCGGAGCCCGGCCACGTGGACCGGGCGGCAGAGGAGGAGGCGCTCGCCCGCTCGCAGCGGGCAGCCGAGCACCACCGCTCGGCCGAGCAGCGGCTCGCCGCGCTGCGCGACAGCCGCACCGAGGCGGCAGCCGAAGCGGCGGCCGAAGCAACCGGGGAAGGAGCCGGGGCAGCGGCCGACGGCGGCACCGAGCAACTGGCCAGTGCCGTCACCGCCCTGGAGCAGGAGCACGCCCGGGCCCGCACCCAGGCGTCCGGCGCCCATGAGGCCCGCGAGGCGCTGGCCGCCGCCGAGCGGGAGCACACCGAGCGGAGCGCGGCCCGCCAGGAAGCCGAGCGCCGGGCCGCCGCGCGCACCTCGACCCGGGAGGCGCTGCAGCGGGAACTGGCGGCGCTCACCGAGCGGCTGAGCAGAGCACGCGGCGCGGCACCCAGCGTCGCCGCCCGCTGCGCGGAGCTGGAACGCCGGGTCGGTCTGCTCTCCCGCACCGCCGAGGCAGCCCGCGCAGCCGCCCGCACCGCCGAACGGCTCACCGAGGCCGCCGCGCAGCGGTCGGAGGCGGTCGGCCGCGCCGGCTTCGCCGCACCCGAGGAGGCGGAGGGCGCGGTACTGCCCGAGCCCCGGCAGCGCGAGCTGCGGACCCGGCTGGAGCGCCGGCAGGCGGAGGAGGCCGCCGCCGCGGAGGAACTGGCCGACCCCGAGCTGGCCGCGGCCGCGGACCGGCCGGCCGCGGAGCCGGAGGCGGCACGGGCCGCCGCCGAGGCCGCCGAGGAACGGCTCCGGGCCGCGGACGCCGAACGGCACGCCGCGCGCGGCCGGGTGGAGGCGCTGGACGGCCTGGGTGAGCGGGCCGCCGACCGGGTCCGGCGGGTGGCGCCGCTGCGCGGCTCCTACGAGCGCGTCGCCCGGCTGGCCGGGCTGGCCGCCGGCACCTCACCGGAGAACGAGCGCCGGATGCGGCTGGAGTCCTATGTGCTGGCCGCCCGGCTCGAACAGGTCGCCGCCGCGGCCTCGGCGCGGCTCGGCCGGATGTCCGGCGGCCGCTACACGCTCGTGCACTCCGACGAACGGTCCGGCGGGCGGGGCAGATCCGGGCTCGGGCTGCACGTCGTGGACGCCTGGACGGGTGCCGAGCGGGACACCGCGACACTCTCCGGCGGTGAGACCTTCTTCGCCTCGCTGGCCCTCGCCCTCGGGCTGGCCGATGTGGTGACCGAGGAGGCCGGCGGCACTCGGCTGGAGACCCTCTTCATCGACGAGGGCTTCGGCAGTCTGGACGAGCAGACGCTGGACGAGGTGCTGGACGTCCTCGACTCGCTGCGCGAGCGGGACCGCTGTGTCGGCATCGTCAGCCACGTGGCCGATCTGCGCCGCCGGGTGCCCGCCCAGCTGGAGGTCGTCAAGGCGCGCGCGGGCTCCACCCTGCGCCACCGGGCCGCCCCGGCCGACACCTGACCGGCCCGGACGGCGGCCGGGCCCCGCGCGGACGACCAGGACCCGCGCCCCGACCGGTCGGCCGTCCGGCGGTGCTGCCGGACCCGCCCCACGGCCGGTCCGGCAGCGCGCGCGGCGGTTCAGAGCGCGGACAGCTCCGCCACCAGGTCGTCGAGTCCGAGGGAGCCCTGCGAGAGGGCCGCCATGTGCCAGGCCTTGGCGTCGAAGGCGGCGCCGTGTGCGCGCTGCGCGGCCGCGCGGCCCTCCAGCCAGGCGCGCTCGCCCAGCTTGTAGCCGATGGCCTGCCCCGGCATCCCCAGGTAGCGCACCAGTTCGCTCTCCACGAAGTCCGCAGGGCGCCCGCTGTGCATGCCGAAGAATTCCTGGGCCAGTTCCGGAGTCCACCGCTCACCCGGGTGGAAGGGCGAGTCGGCAGGGATCTCCAACTCCAGGTGCATGCCGATGTCGACGATCACCCGGGTGGAGCGCATCATCTGCGCGTCCAGATAGCCCAGCCGCCGCTCCGGCGTGGTCAGGAAGCCCAGCTCGTCCATGAGCCGCTCGGCGTACAGCGCCCAGCCCTCGGCGTTGGCGCTGACCATGCCCACGGTCGTCTGGTAGCGCGAGAGCTTGTCGGCGACGTACGTCCACTGCGCGAGCTGCAGATGGTGTCCGGGTACGCCTTCGTGGTACCAGGTGGTGACCAGGTCGTAGACCGGGAACCGGGTCTCGCCCATGGTCGGCAGCCAGGTGCGGCCCGGCCGGGAGAAGTCCAGCGACGGCTGGGTGTAGTACGGCGCGGCCGCGCTGCCGGGCGGGGCGATGCGGGCCTCCACCCGGCGTACCGGCTCGGCGAGTTCGAAGTGCGTGCCGTCCAGCTCGGCGATCGCCTCGTCCATCAGCGCCTGGAGCCAGTCGCGGACCTCGTCGACACCCTCCACGGCTTCGCCATGGGTGTCCAGGTGGCGCAGCGCCTCCCAGGGGGTCCGGGCGCCGGGCAGGATCTTCTCCGCCTCGGTGCGCATCTCGGCCAGCAGCCGGTGGAATTCCTGCCAGCCGTAGCGGTAGGACTCCTCCAGGTCCAGGTCCGCGCCGTTCCAGTAGCGCGCCCAGCGCGCGTACCGCTCGCGGCCCACCGTCTCCGGTGCTCCGGCGACACCCGGCGCGTACACGTCCCGCAGCCAGTCGCGCAGTTCCGCGACGGCGCGGGTGGCCTCGGCGGCGGCCTCGCCCAGTTCCGGCCGGAGGGTGTCGGGGCAGCCGCCGGCGAACTCCGCGAACCAGCCCCGGTCGTCCTCCGCGTCCTTCTCGCCCAGCCACTGCGCGAGCTGCTCCAGCACGGTGGCGACCTGGCGGGGCCCGGCGTACAGCTTCCGGGCGAGCCCCTCGGCCAGCGAGGCGCGGTATCCGTCGAGCGCGACCGGCATCGCCCGCATCCGGGCGGCGACTGCCTTCCAGTCCTCCTCCGTCTCGGAGGGCATCACCGTGAAGATGCCGCGCACCGCGTGCAGCGGCGAGTTGAGGTTGCTGACGGCGCGCAGTCCCTCGCCGGCCTCGTGGACGGCCAGCTCGGCGGTGAGCCGCTCGCGGAGCAGCCGGGCGCAGCGCCGCTCCTCGTCGCTGTCCGCGCCCGGCCGGGCCTCCGCCGCGGTCAGCTCCTCCAGCGTGGTGCGGCTCAGGACGGCCGTCGCCTCCTGACCTGCGGGGGAGAAGTCCGGCAGCCTGCCGTGGCACTCGGGCACCCCGAGGTAGGTGCCGGTGAGCGGGTCGAGTTCGACGACTGCGTCGACGTAGGTGTCTGCCACCTGGCGGGGCAGGGGGCCGGGGGTCGCTGTGTTGATCGCATCGGACATGGGCCCATCCTCGTACGCCGGTACCCCTTCCGTCAGCACCGGGCCGACCCGGTGGGGCACCGAGCCGGCGCGCGGGTGCGGCCGGCGGGCACCGCGGCGGGGCCGGGGCTCAGTGGGGCGCGACCGCCGCGGGTGCCAGGGTCGCGGTCACCACCAGCGTGCCCTCCTCGATCTGATAGTCGAGCGGCAGCCCCAGTCCGCGCATCGCCGCGACCATGCCGGTGTTGGAGGACCGGGTCACCGCGTAGACGCTCTCGCAGCGGGCCTCGCGGGCCATGTCGGTCAGCCGCCGCAGCAGGGCGGCGCCGATGCCCCGGTGCTGCCAGGCGTCCTCGACCAGCAGCGCAGCCTCGGTCTCGTCGCCGTCCCACAGCAGGTGCCCGAGCGCCACCAGTTCGCCCGCGGGCGACTCCACGGCCAGGGTGCGGCCGAACCGGGGGGAGAGCAGGTGTCGCAGATAGCGGTCGGCGTACTTGACGGGGCCGTGGTACCGCTGGGTGAGTGTCTGCTTCGAGCAGCGGGCGTGCATGGCCAGCGCGGCCTCCAGATCGCCCTCGTCGGCGCGGCGGATGGTGACGGACCGGCCGCCGGGCAGCGTCAGCGCGTGCCGCTCCCCGGGGGTGCGGCGCCCCAGCCGGGCGTCCAGCTCCACCAGCGCGTGGGCCCGCGCGAACTCGGTGGGGGTGAAGGGCACATGGTGCCGTTCCACGACGATCTCTCCTCCGGCAGGGTCGGGCAGGCGCAGCAGCGTACCCTCCAGCGCCCCTTCCGCGGGCGTGTCGCCGGGGACCGAGCGGATCGAGCAGCGGCCCAGCAGCGCCCGCAGGGCCGACGGGAGTTCGGCCGTGTCCAGGGCCGTCCTGGTGGCCAGGTTGAGCACCCGGGTCGGGGTGTCCACCAGGTCGTGTGCGTCGGCCCGCTCCGCCCAGGTGCCGGTGCCGCCTGCTTCGGAGAGCAGCCGGGCCAGCTCCCGGGGCTGTACCGCGTCGGAGGTGCGCAGCAGGAACTCGTCCACCGTGCGGTCGCCGAGCGGGTGGGTCTGGAGCGTGAGGATGTCGACGCCGCCCGCTGCCAGGGCGCCGCAGATCCGGGCGAGGGTGCCGGGTTCGTCCCGCACGGTCGTGCGCACCCGCCACAGCGCGGTGGCGTTGCCGGTGGACCGTCGCACGGCCGCCGCGGCGCTCCGGAGCCCCCGTCCGCCGCGGCCCGGCCGGACGCGCCACGCCCGCAGACCGCGTCGTGCGGCCGGCGCCGCGCGCCGCCGGCGGGGCGCCGTGCCGGTGGTGGTGTCCGTCTTCTTCGCGGCAGGGTCATCAGCCATACGAGCATCCTCGCGGACGGTCGTTGCCTGACCACGAACGGCATATGACAGGTGCGTAAAAAGAGCGCATGCCGAGCAAAAGTCCCGTTTGCGGCAGGCCGTGCGGCGGCCCTCGGTACGCCCCCGAGGCCACGACCGTGGCTCTCGGGGCCGATCCCGCGGAGCGCGCCGGTCACTCCCGGGCCAGCCTGCGCAGCACCTGTCCGCACCGGAGTGCGTAGCTCCGTTGCAACACCGGCAGCACGGGTCCCGCCGCCCGCGTCCACCACACCGCGGGCACGCTGTAGGCCCGCACGGTCAGCCGGACGGTGCCGTCGGCCGTTTGTTCGACGAGGAAGGCCTCTTCGCCGCGCTGCGGATGGCCCGGGAGCGTCCCGTACGCCCATCCGGCGCGCCGCTCCTCCTCGACGGCCCACACCACCCGGCACGGTCCGCCCACCCGCAGCGCTCCCACGCCCAGGCCGACCGTCACCCGCACCCCGGGTGCGGCGCGATCGGCTTCCGCCTCGATGCGGACCCCCATCGCACGGTGCATGCGCCACTCCAGCAGCGCCCGCGAGGCCGCCGCGAAGACGGCCCCGCCGGTGCCCAGCGGGGTGCGGACCCGCAGTGCGCGGAACCCGGGCGGGGTCACGCGGTACGCGGTCCGGCCGACCGGCGTGTAGCTGTACTCGTCCCGCGGTGCGGTCACCGCGTCACCCGGCCCGGCTCACTGGCCCACCCGGCCGGGCCGGAGCGTCTTGGTGAACAGCACCGCCCCACTCTCCTCGCGCAGCCGCACGGTGAGTTCCCCGGTGGAGCCGTCGATGTCCACCTGCCCGAAGTGCTGCCCTCCCTCGCTCGGGGGAGTGTTGGCGCGCTCCGGGGCCCGGATGAACCGCTGCTCGGGCCCGAAGGTGCCGTCCAGCTTCAGCGCTCCGAAACCGCCCGCGTTCAGCGGCCCGGAGACGAACTCCCAGAACGGGGCGAAGTCGGCGAAGGCGGCGCGGCCGGGGTCGTACCGCTGCGCGCTGGTGTAGTGCACGTCCGTGGTGAGCCACACCGTTCCGGTGACGCGGTGGTGCTTGATGTGCCGCAGCAGTTCGGCGATCTGCAGCTCCCGGCCCAGCGGGGCGCCCGGATCACCTTGTGCGACGGCCTCGTAGTCGGTTCCGCCATCCGGCACGACCAGCCCCAACGGCATGTCCGAGGCGATCACCTTCCACACCGCGCGCGAGCGCGACAGCTCCCGCTTGAGCCACCGCAACTGCCGCTCGCCCAGAATGCCCTGGCGGTCGTCGGGGCTGCGGCCGGGCGAGTTCGCGTTCCGGTAGGCCCGCATGTCCAGCACGAACACGTCCAGCAGCGGACCGTGCCGCACCACTCGGTGGACGCGCCCGTCCTCGTCACCGGGCGGCAGGGTGCTGACCGGGAAGTACTCGCCGAAGGCCCGCAGCGAGCGCGCCGCGAGAGTGGAGACGTCCTTCTCGGTGTAGCGGTCGTCGTCCAGGAGCTCGCCCGGGTACCAGTTGTTGAGCACCTCGTGGTCGTCCCACTGCACGATCGAGGGAACCTGCGCGTTGAACCTGCGCAGGTTTCCGGCCAGCAGGTTGTAGCGGAAGTTGCCGCGGAACTCCGCCAGCGTCTCGGCCACCTTGGACTTCTCCTCGGTGGTGACGTTCCGCCAGATGCTGCCGTCCGGCAGCTCCACCCGCTCCTGGATGGGGGAGTCGGCGTAGATCGTGTCGCCGCTGTTGAGGAAGAAGTCCGGATCCAGCCGCCGCATCCGGTCGAAGATCGGATATCCGCCCCGGTCGGGGTTGATGCCCCAGCCCTGCCCGGCCAGGTCGCCCGACCACAGGAAGCGCACGTCGTGCCGGTGCGCCGGTGCCGTGCGGAAAGTTCCGTGCACCGGCCGGCCCGCGCGCCGCGGATCGTCCGGGTCGGCCAGCAGCACCCGGTAGTGGATCTGCTCGCCCGCGGGCAGCCCGTGCAGCGCGGTGCGTCCGGTGAAGTCGGTCTCCGGCCCCACCACCGGGCCCCACCACCGCTTCGGGCTGCGGAAGCTCTCGGTCGCGGACGTCTCCACCACCATCCGCGCACGGCGGTCCGCGCGCACCCACACCAGACCGGAGGACGCCGTCACGTCGCCCGTCTGCACGCCCCAGTCCGCGGACGGCCTGCCGCGCCGCGCCTGCGCGGGGGCGGCGGGGCCCAGCAGCGGCAGCGACAGCGCCGCGCCCGCCGTGCCGCGCAGCAGGGCCCGTCGTGCGGGGCGGCTGCCGGTCGGATCGTCCTGTGCCATGTGCGGGCCTCCTCGAGAGGTTGCGAGTGTGCGCCTTCGGAGCGTGGGACGGAGACGGGCCCCGGCCGCGGAGCGGAGGACCACTCCCGCGCCCCGGAGATCCGCCGCGGCGCCGCGCGCCGCCCGTCACCCGGGCGAGCTGTATCCCGTTCCCGTGGTGTGTCTGCTCCTCCCGTCTGCCGTACATCCGAAGCCCCAGTGAACACCGGTGCCACACCGGACAGAAGAGGCGGCACGCGACTGCGTGTGTCCGGCCGCTCACCGCAGCCTAGGATTGCCGCTTCACGGACAACTCCACCCGCATCCCGCCCGACCCGTTCCACCCCGGCCCAGGAGGCCCGATGACCACCAGCCGTACGCCTGCCGAGCTTCGTACGGACATCCGGGCGAGCGGCCTGGCCCCGCACGGGCCCGAACGCGTCGCACGCGCCGAGGAACTGGTCGCGCAGGCCGAGGCGGCCGCGGAGGCCGGCACCCGGGAGGGCCGGTCCGCCCTGGGCGCGGCGCTGCTGCACCTGGCCGCCAGCCGCGCCTTCGGGACCGCGGCCCGCACCACTCCCGCCCCCGTCGCCCAGGCATTGCGGCTGCGGGACGAGGACCCGGAGGCGTTCGACTCCGAGGACGCCTTCGCGCTGCTGTGGTCCCTCCGCTGGGCCGTGGCGGACCTGGTCGCCGACCCGGCCGTCCCGGTGGCGGAGATCGAGGAGTGGCTCACCCTGCTGGCCCGCGAGCACGACCGCGCCGGGCTGTCCCGGCGCGCCGTGTACGCGCGCGAGTTCCTGGTCGCGCAGCGGTTCGATGACCGGCAGCGGGCCGCGCGCGCCTACAGCGCCTGGCTGGAGGCGGAACGCGACCGCAGCGCCGACTGCGCGGGCTGCGAACTGGCCTGGCGCGGCCACGCGTACGCCGTGCGCGCCGAGGAGGCCGAGGCCGCGGCACCGGGCGCCGGAGCAGCCCAGGACGAGACGGCGCTGCGGATGTGGGAACCGGTGCTGCGCGGCGAGTACGCCTGCGCGGACCGGCGCCCCTACCTGCTGGCCGCCTCCCTGGGGCCGCTGCTGCGCCTGGGCCGCGCCGCGGAGGCGCGGAGCCGGCATCTCGCGGGCTGCCTGCTGGTGCGGGAGGCGCCGACCGGGCGCGGTGCACTCGCCCGGCACCTGGAGTTCTGCGCCCGCACCGGCAACGAGCCGCGTGGCCTGGAGATCCTCGCCGAACAGGACGGGACGCGGTGGGAGGAGCAGCAGGACGCGCCCGGCCACCAGGCGTGGATGTCCGCCGTCGCACTGCTGATGCGCCGGCTCGGCGACCTGGGGCACACCGCCCTGCCGGTCCCCGGCCCTCCGGGACGGGACTGGAGCGCAGAGTCCCTGCGGGAATATGCCGCCGCGCAGGCCCTGGACACCGCAGAACGCTTCGACCGGCGCGCCGGCACCAGCGGGCACCGCGCGGCGGTGCGCCGCCGACTCGCCGCCCGGCCGCTGGTCCCGCACCTGCCGCTGGGGGTCGGCGCCGTCGCGTTCCCCGCGCCGCCCGCGGCCCGCGCGGCGCCGCGCAGGCCGGAGCCCGGTGCGGGAAGCGGCACGGAGCGGGTGCCGGACGCGGGGGCAGGAACCGGGAGCCGGCCGGATACGGGACGCGGAACCGAGCCCCGGCCGCAGGCCGGTGCGGGGCCCGGCGCCGGTGTGCCGGACGCGCAACGGCTGCTGGCCCAGGCGCGGCGGCTGAGCGCCGTCGGCCACCCGGAGGCGGCCGCGCGGTGGGCCGCGGCGGCTGCTGCCGCCGCCCGTACGGGGGAGCGGCTCGACCACGTGTCGCGGGCCGAACTCCTCGACCACAGGTCCCGAGCTGCGGCGCGGACCGATCCGGCGGCCGGTGCCGCCGGATTCGCGGAGGCCGCCAGCCTCTTCGCCGGGGCCGACCTGCCCGGCGAAGCCCTGGTGTGCCGCGCGCGGGCCGCTTCCGCCGCCTCCCGCGCTCCCGAGGGGGCAGCAGTGCCGCCCGAGTCCCTCGACGCACTGTGCGCCGAGGCCCAGCATCTGCACGCCGCGGGGCGCGTCGGCACCCGGCACGCCACCGCCGTGCTGCTGGTCCGGGCCCGGGTGCGCGCACGTGACCTCGGCGGGGCGCAGGACGACGGGGGAAACGGCGGCGGCACCCCCTTCGACGCGGCCAACCCTGCCAACCGGCCGCCGGCCGCCGACGCGGAGTACGCGGCCGGGCCGGCGCGTCCGGAGAGTGCGGCCGACCCGCTGGGCCCGGCGGCTGACGCGCTCGACGCGGAACTTGCCGACCTGGTCGCGTACGCGCTGCGGGACCGTGGCGAGCCCGCTGTCCGGGCCGGGATCGCCGAGGCCGTCGAGACGCGGGGCATGCTGGCAGCCCGGCGCGGCGACGCGGTGCGCGCGGGCGAACTGCTGGCCGAGTCCGCCGACCTCTTCCACGAGGCGGGCCGACCGTGGTCCGCCACCGGACCGGAACTGGCCCTGGCCCGACTGCTGATGGAGACCGGCGACCACAAGCGCGCCGCCGAGGTGCTGCGCGGCGCCCTGCAGGACCGGCCGGGCGCTGCCGTGCGCCCGTCCGCCGACCTGGCGCGCCTGCACCTGCTGCACGCCGACGTGCACGCGGCCCAGGGCCTGCTGGCCGAGGAGGCCGAATCGCTCCGGCACGCGGCGCACGCGCTGGCCGGTTCGGGCAGCCCCGCGGAGGCCACCCGGGCCGGTCTCCGGCTCGGCGGCTGCCTGCTCGTCCTGGAGGAGACCGACGAGGCGGCCGCCGTCCTGGTCGAGGCCCTCGGCGGCCTGCTGGAGCGCGAGGACGAACCGGGCCTCGTGCAGGCGTGCGTCTGGCTCGGCCAGTCCTGCACCCGCCCCGAGCAGGTGCGGGCCGCCGCCGGGCTGCTCCGCCGCGCGGCCGAGCTGCCGCACCGGTGGCGGGACCGGCACGGGTGCGCCGTCGTCACCCACCTGGCGGCCGACACCCACCGTGCCTGCGGCCGGCACACCGCGGCGGGCGAGCTGTACGGCCGGGCCGAGGAGCTGTGGCGGGAGCTGGGCGATCCGCATGCGGTGATCCGTACGCTGCACGCCCGGGGCTGGCTGGCCATGGAGTCGGGTGCGCCGGTCGAGGAGGCGCTGGGGTTCATGGCCGCGGCACAGGAGGAGATCGCCCGGGTGCTGCGCTCCGAGGAGGGCCCCCGGGACGAGGAGCAGCGCCTCCGGCTCCGTCTGGAGGTCGGCCACACCTACCGGCAGACGGCCGAACTGCTGGTCGAGCCGGTGCCGGTGCCGGCCCCCGGAGAGCTGGGCGCCTCCGCGCTGGACTGCTACGCCCGGGGCGTCGAGTACGCCGAGCGTGCCGTGGCGGCTTTCCACTCCTGCGGCGACGCCGGTCTGCACGAGGCGACGAGCGCGGAGCTGCGGGCTGCCGCACTCGAGGTGGACCTGGGCCGCTACGACCAGGCCGTCACCCGGCTCACCCGGGTGCGGGCCGCCTATCCGGCCGGGCGCCCCGACCCGCACGGGACCGTCGCCGAGCGGGAGAGCGAGGCGGGCGCGCTGGAGCTGCGCATCGAGACGGCGCTGAGCTGACGGCCTCCGCCGGACCCGCGCAGGTGCGGGTCCGGCTGCCCGCGCGGCGCCATGTCACAGGCGGCGGGCGAGTACGACGCGGTCCTGCCCCGGGCCGTCGTAGTCGGCGATCGGTTCCGAGCACGCGAAGCCCATCGCGGTGTGGAAGGCGATCGAGCGGCTGTTCTGCGGCGAGGTGATCGCCTTGACGACCCTGCGCTCGTTCCGGCGCGCGCAGGCGAAGAACTGCTCGTAGAGCGACCTCGCGAGCCCGGTGCGCCGCGCCGCCGGGGCGACCCCGGTGAAGTGGATGTAGGCCTCGTCGGCGCGGGACGGGGACAGGAAGCCGATGACGAAACCGGTGAGTTCACCCCCCGGGCCCTCGGCGATCAGGCTGGTGCCGTGGAAGTGGTCCAGGTGGAGCCGGTGGAGCAGGCCCGTCACCGGCTTGCCCCACCAGGCGTCCGCCACCGCGATGATCGCGTCGTAGTCCTCGGGGCGCGCGGTCCGGGTCGCGACGCCGCCGGATGCGGGGGGAAGAGTCATGGCCACAGCCTCGCATCCGCCCGCGTCGGCCGGGTGCTGTCGGGTACGAGGCGGTCCGCCCCCAGTGCCCCCCCCCGGGGGGGCGGACGGGAAACGACGGCGCGGGCGCCGGGCGGAGGACCGAACCGATGCCGTGCGCCCGGGCTCAGGTGCGGCTGCGAACCGTTCCCGGCCGGTCCGCGTGCCGGGCCGTGTCCAGGACGACGCGGGCGACGGCGGCCGGGTCGTCGTTCATCGGTACGTGGCCGCAGTTGCGCAGCCGCACCAGGCGCGCGCCGGGCATCGCACGCTTGGCACGGACGCCCTGGCGGCGCAGCAGCAGCCGGTCCCGGTCGCCCCAGCCGATCGTCACCGGCAGGTCCCCGAGGTCCTGGTCGAAGCGCGCCGCGGGGCGGCGGCCCTCGGCCAGTACCGGGGCGAAGCCCGCCGCCTGCCGCAGCGCGCGGGTCTCGGCCACCACGGCGTCGGCCGGACGCCGCCCGGGCCGCGCGTAGATGGTGCCGGTCAGGGCGGCGCGCCCGGCAGGGGTGCGGGCCAGCACCTCCAGCGCGGGGTCGGGCAGGGCTCGCGCCCCGGCCCGCATGCCGCGCAGCACCGCGTAGGCGTACAGCCGCTCGGGGCGGGTGAAGAAGCCCGCGGGGGAGAGCGCGGTGACCGAACGTGCCGCGCCGTGCAGGCCCAGCTCCAGGGCCAGCAGTCCGCCCAGCGAGTTGCCCACCACGTGGGGGCGTTCGACTCCCAGGGCCGTGCAGGTCGCGGCGAGGAGCGGCACCACCCGGCCCAGCCCGTAGGAGGCGTCGTCGGGCAGCGGCTGGGAGGCGCCGAAGCCGGGCAGGTCGAGGGCGATCACCTCGTGGCTTCCCGCGAGCACCGACAGCACCGGCTCCCAGGCCTGCCAGTGGTGGCCGATGCCGTGCAGCAGCAGCATCGGCTCGCCCGAGCCGCGCCGCTCGTAGGCCATCTCGACCGGTGGTCCTCCGGCCACCGGGACCTCGACCACGGAGGCTGGGGCGCCTGAGGGTGTCTGCGGGGTGAAGACGGCGGGCATGGCAACTCCTGGTTCCTGCGGTGCTGCGCGGCATGTCGGCGGTGCGGCGCCCCGGCCCGGGGGCGTGCGCCGCCGCGACTCGTTGACACGATGTCAGCAAGCGTCCGTCCAGGGAAGCCCCGTGTCCTGCGGCCCGGCCCCCGGTGGCATGATGGCGCGGTGACCGCTGATGCGACCGAGGTCTTCGAGGAACACCGCCCGGTGCTCGACGGCGTGGCCTACCGGATGCTGGGCCGGGTGGCCGATGCCGAGGACGTGGTGCAGGAGGCGTGGCTGCGGTGGGCGGCGGCCGACCGCGCGCAGGTGCGCGAGCCGCGCGGGTACCTCGTGCGCGTCACCACACGGCTGGCCATCGACCGGCTCCGCCAGGTGCAGTCCCGGCGCGAGGCGTACGTCGGCTCCTGGCTGCCCGAGCCGGTGCTCACCGGCCCGGGCCCGGCGGCGCAGGGCCCGGACGGCGCCGAGCGCGCGATGCTGGCCGAGTCGGTCTCGCTGGCGGTGCTGGTGGTGCTGGAGTCGCTCTCGCCGCTGGAGCGCGCGGTGTTCGTCCTGCGTGAGGCGTTCGGTTTCCCGTACACGGAGATCGCCGGGACGCTGGAGCGGAGTGAGTCAGCCGTGCGTCAGCTCGCCGGGCGGGCCCGGCGGCATGTGGCCGAGCGCAAGCCGCGCTTCGAGGTCGACCCCGCGCTGCGCCGGGAGCTGACCGAGCGGTTCCTGAGAGCCGCGGCGGAGGGCGATGTGCGGGGACTGGTCTCGGTGCTGGCGCCCGACGCGCGGCTCGTCGCCGACAGCGGAGGGGCGGCCAAGGCGCCGCGCCGGGTCGTGGTCGGTGCCGACCGGATCAGCAGGTTCCTGGCCGCCGTCGCCCCGGAGGGGATGCGGGATACGGCCTTCGAGGTCCGCTTCCTGGAGCTCAACGGGGGTCCGGCCGTGCTGCTGACGGTCGCCGGACGGCCGGACACGGTCTTCTCCCTGGAGGTGGCCGACGGACTGGTGCGGACGGTCCATCTGCTCCGCAATCCGGCCAAGCTCGCTCACCTGGCGGGGGCGGGGCAGGAGCCCGGCCTCACAGGCCGCCTGCTGCTCTGAGGACCGCCCCCGAGACGTAGGACGCCTCGTCGGAGAGCAGCCAGGCGACGGCGTCGGCGATCTCCTCCGGTTCCCCGGGGCGCCGGGCCGGGGTGATCTCGGCCTTCTTCCACGCCCGGTCCGGGTCGCCCATCCGCGCGTGCATCTCGGTGAGGACCGATCCCGGCTGCACGCAGTTGACCCGTACGTCCTCGCCGGTGAACTCCTTCGCCAGGCCCACGGTCATGGCGTCGACGGCGGCCTTCGACGCCGCGTAGTGCACGTACTCGCCGGGGGAGCCGAGAGTGGCGGCGCTTGAGGAGATGTTCACGATTCCGCCGCCCTGCCCGCCGTGGGCCGTGGACATCTCCCGCAGGGCGCGCCGCGCGCACAGCAGTGCTCCCGTCACGTTGACGTCCACGACCCGCCGCATGACCTCGGGCGAGGTCTCGGTGAACCTGCCGAGCGGTCCGGAGACACCGGCGTTGTTGACCAGTCCGGTCAGGGGGCCGAGGGCGTCCCGCACGGTGTCGAACAGGTGGTCCACCGCGTCCGGGTCGCCGGTGTCGGCCCGGACGGTGACGGCTTCGCGTCCGGCGGCCCGGACGGCCTCCGCGGTACGTGCTGCCGCTTCCTCGTCGGCCACGTAGTTGACGCCGATGTGGTGGCCGTCCCGCGCGAGCCGCAGCGCCGTGGCGGCGCCGATGCCGCGTCCGGCACCGGTGACGACGGTGACACGTCGCAGCGAGGCGGGGGTGCGGGGGCGCGGCATGGGTCCTCCGGGCGTCGGCGGCCGACAGTGATCGATGATCGATCATCGCAGTCGACGGGTCGGGCGGCAAGGGGCCGCCCCCGGGGCATTGGTCTTGACCAAGGGTGGGGGGCGTCCTAAGGTCGGGAGGCATACGCAAGGACCTTTAAAAAACAAGGACGCATAAACACCGGCCGCACACCGTCCGTCGGGTGTACGGGGATTGCGGAGGCAAGGGTGGGGACCACGCAGTTGGAGACGGTGCCGGAGCCGAAGTACTGGCAGCTGAGGACGGTGCTCTCCGAGGCACTCGACTCGGAGTTCGCGGTCGGCGAGATCCTGCCGAACGAGCGCGAACTGGCCGCCCGCTTCGGAGTCGCCCGCGCGACGCTCCGCCAGGCCCTGGAGCAGCTCGAACTGGAAGGGCGCCTGCAGCGCCGCCGCGGCGTCGGCACCACGGTCGCACCGCCCCGGATGGGGGTCGACGTCGGCTCCGAGTCCGGCCCGCACACCTGGCCGGGCGCCCCGGGCGACGCCTGGCACGCCGAGGAGTACATCGAGGGCCCGGCCCCCGCCGCGGTGGCCCGCACTCTCGGTGTGGCGGCCGACGCACCCGTGCACGCGGTGCTCCGCAGCCGGACGACCGGCGGCCAGCAGGTCGCCTCCGAAGTGCTCTACGTCCCCACCACCTCGGTTCCCCCCGTGCCCGCGGGCGAGGGATCCGAGGCGGCGCGCGCCCGCACGGTGCTGCGCGAGCTGCACCGGCTCCCCTTCGGAGGGCAGGACCGCACGGTCGAGTTGGGCTCCGCACGGGCCGAGGACGCCCGCCGCCTCGACCGGCTGCCCGGCGCGCCCGTGCTGGTCGTCACGACGCGCTATCTGTCCGACGGCCGCACCGCAGCCGTCTCCGTCGCGACCTACCGGGCCGACACCTGCCGGCTCTCCTTCAGCGACACCGACCCGGTCCCGGTCCTGGCGAGCTGACCCGGGCACCCGGACCGCCGGAGCGAAGCGAGCGCGGGTGCGGCACTCAACCGGCGGTCCCGGAGCCCTCCACGGTGAACAGCTCGCTCTCGGTGCGGTCCAGGGCCACCCGCAGGGCCCCCGTCGCCACCGCCGTGTCCCCCAGCCGGGAGAGCGCCACCCGCGGCGGGCGCAGGCAGTAGCGCTCCAACTCGGCGCGCAGCGGGTCCAGTACGCCGTCCAGTCCGGAGGCCCAGCCGCCGACCACCAGCAGCTCCGGGTCCAGCGCCAGCACCAGGGCCGCCACGTCGTGCACCAGCCGGGCGAGGAAGCGGTCCATGGCCCTGCGCGCCCGGCCGTCCCCGACCCGGGCCTCCGCGAACACCCGGGCCACGGCCGCCTCGTCGAGCGGGTGCAGCGGCTCGTCGGTCGTGGACAGCAGCCGCTCGGGTGTGACCTCCCGGCCCAGCAGGTGCAGCGCCCCGATCTCCCCGGCCGCACCGCCGAAGCCCCGGTGCAGCCGCCCCCCGATCAGCGAGCCGGCACCGGGGCTCAGCCCGGCCAGCACCATCACCACGTCGTCCACGCCGCGCGCCGCACCCTTCCAGTGCTCGGCCAGCACCGCGGCGTTCGCGTCGTTCTCCACCAGCACCGGGCAGCGGAACGAGCGGCGCAGCCGCTCGCCCAGCGCGAGCCCCGTCCAGCCGGGCAGTGCCGTGCCCAGCCGCACCGTGCCGTCCGCCTCCACGATGCCCGGAGTGCCCACGCCGACCGCGCGCAGCGCGTCCCGGGCGGTGCCGGTCCGCCGCAGCAGCTCGGCGACGGTGCCCCGGATCCGCTCCAGCCGCGCCTCGGCCTCCGCCGTCTCGTCCACCTCGCGGGTCAGGGAGCCGGTGAGCCGGCCGGTCAGATCCGAGAGGACGGCAGCCACCCGGTGCGGCCCGATCTCCAGGCCCAGCAGCTGCCCCGCCTCCGCGCGGAACCGGAAGCTCCGCGCCGGTCGCCCCCGGCGCGCCGTGCCGCCCGGTCGCGCCGACGCGTCCGCGGCCTCGGCGGCCAGCCCCGCCTCGATCAGATCCTCGATCACGCCCTCGACCGTGGGCCGGGACAACTCGGTGGCCTGCACCAGTTCGGTGAGGGTCAGCGCCGCCGGAGCCGTCGTCCCGCGCAGCGCCCGCAGCACCACCGTGGAGTTGATCCGCCGCAGCAGGGAGGGGTCCCGTCCGGTCAGCTTGCTCACGCTCCGCCTCCCTGCCTGTGCGTGTGGTGCGGATCGTAACCGGTGCGGGGAAGCACGGCGAGCGGCGGCCGCACCGCGCCGAGCGGGGGCCGCTCCGAGGGGCGATTCCCCTGTGCCGCGACCCCGCGGCGGCCCGCGGCGGCCGGGCCGCCCAACCGGCTGTCAGTGCCGGAAGGTTGACTGCTCCTATGCACCTCGCGCACCACCTTGCCGCCCTCGGCCGGCTGCAGGCCGAACCCGCCGCCCGGACCGCCGTGTTACGTACCGCGGATCCGGACTCCGACGGCGACCCGGTCGAACTCCTGGAGGCCGAGCAGGAGGTCCGCGCCGACCACGAAGCACTGATCGTCCTGCTGTCCCGCCAGTGGGGCGAGCCGGAGACGGTCGACCTCGGCCCCCACCTGCTGGCCGCCGCGCAGGGCGCCGCACTGCCCGAGCCGGAGCGGACGGTGTGCTGGCGGGTGGCCGAGCTGGCCGTGTGGACGGTGGGGGACCGCTGGGTGGGCGTCGGGCTGGCCCGGCGCGGCGAGGACCTCCCGCTGCAGCTCCTGGCGGCCGCGGGGGAGCGGGGCAGGAGCGCACCGTCAGTCCTCGGCTGACGCCGCCCGCAGCTCGCCGAACTTCTCGGCCAGCGCGGACGGCGTGTAGTGCGCGTTGAGCCCGCTGGGATTGGGCAGCAGCCACACCGGCACGCCGCCCACCAGCCGCTCCTGCGGTCCCACCGCAGCGCCCGGGGCGTCGAAGGCCGCGCGGTAGGCGGTCACGCCCAGCACCGCGAGCCATTTCGGCCGCAGCCGTGCCGCCTTCGCCTCCAGCAGCCGCCCGCCCTCGGTGAACTCCGCGCGGGTCAGCTCGTCGGCGCGTGCCGTGGCACGGGCCACGACGTTGGTGATGCCCAGCCCGTGGGCGAGCAGCTCCCGCTCCTCCTCGGGGAGCAGCCGCCGCGGGGTGAACCCGGAGGCGTGCAGCGCGGGCCAGAACCGGTTGCCGGGGCGGGCGAAGTGGTGGCCGGTGGCGGCGGAGAGCAACCCGGGGTTGATACCGCAGAACAGCACCCGCAGCCCCTCGGCCGCCACGTCCGGCACCAGCTTGCCGCGGGCCGCCTCCAGCTGCCGGGCGGTGAACCGCGGAGTCAGAGGATCGCTCCGGGCCGGTAGCCGGCGGCCTCGGGGTGCAGCGCGGCGACCTCCTGCATGCGGCTGACGATCTCCGCGGTCTGCGCGGCCGCGGCGCCGGTGAACGACAGCCGGTCCGCCATCAGTTCGTCCAGCGCGGTGCGGTCGAGCGGGATGCGGGAGTCCGCCGCGAGCCTGTCCAGCAGCTCGTTGTGCTCCGCCCCCTCGCGCATCGCCAGGGCCGCGGCCACCGCGTGCTCCTTGATCGCCTCGTGCGCGACCTCCCGGCCGACCCCGGCCCGCACGGCGCCCATCAGGACCTTCGTCGTCGCCAGGAACGGCAGGTAGCGGTCCAGCTCCCGGGCCACCACGGCGGGGAAGACGCCGAACTCGTCCAGCACCGTCAGGAACGTCTCCAGCATCCCGTCGAACGCGAAGAAGGCGTCGGGCAGCGCGACCCGGCGCACCACCGAGCAGGACACGTCGCCCTCGTTCCACTGGTCCCCGGCCAGCTCGCCCGCCATGGAGGCGTAGCCGCGCAGGGTCACCATGAGGCCGTTGACGCGCTCGCAGGAGCGGGTGTTCATCTTGTGCGGCATGGCCGAGGAGCCGACCTGCCCCTCCTTGAACCCCTCGGTCACCAGCTCCTGGCCGGCCATCAGCCGGATCGTCCTGGCCAGCGACGAGGGGGAACCGGCCAGTTGTACCAGCGTGCCGACCACCTCGTGGTCCAGCGAGCGGGGGTAGACCTGTCCGACGGAGGTGAACACCCGGCCGAAGCCGAGGTGCTCGGCGATCCTGCGCTCCAGGTCGGTCAGCTTCTGCTCGTCCCCGCCGAGCAGGTCCAGCATGTCCTGCGCGGTGCCGACCGGCCCCTTGATGCCGCGCAGGGGATAGCGGCGCAGCAGCTCCTCCACCCGTTCGAAGGCGACCAGCAGCTCGTCGGCCCCGGTCGCGAACCGCTTGCCGAGAGTGGTGGCCTGTGCCGCGACGTTGTGCGAGCGGCCCGCCATCACCAGCGCCGCGTGCTCGCCCGCCAGCGCGCCCAGCCGCTGCAGCAGGGCCACGGTACGGTCGCGGGCCAGCTCCAGGGAGAGCCGGATCTGGAGCTGCTCGACGTTCTCCGTCAGGTCCCGCGAGGTCATGCCCTTGTGCACGTGCTCGTGCCCGGCCAGCGCGTTGAACTCCTCGATGCGCGCCTTCACGTCGTGCCGGGTGACCTTCTCGCGCTCCGCGATCGAGGCGAGGTCCACGTTCTCGACCACCCGCTCGTAGTCGGCCAGCGCCTCCTCGGGCACGGCGATGCCCAGGTCCCGCTGCGCCTTGAGCACGGCGAGCCACAGCCGCCGCTCCAGCACGATCTTCGACTCGGGGGACCAGATGCGGACCAGTTCGGGGGAGGCGTAGCGGGACGCCAGGACGTTCGGGATGCGCGGCTTGTCACTCACGCCGCCCGAGTCTACGGGGCCGCGTGGTCCCCGGCGCTCCGGGGCGGCGGGAGGGCGGCCCCGGAGCCGGCGGTGTCGTCGCAGGCCAGTGGGGTCAGCTCCGGGCGCTTGGGGGCGCGGCCGTCGCCCGAGGAGCGGCCGGTCAGCCGCCGCCCGATCCAGGGCAGCAGGTGGACCCTGGCGAAGCGCGCGTCCGCGGCGCGGCGTGCGGTCCACGACGGTGCGGCGGCGGGCGGCAGCGGAGTGTTCCAGTCGCTTCCGGGCGGCAGTCCGAGCCGCTGCCAGACCGCTTCGGCCACCCTGCTGTGCCCCTCCGCCGTCAGATGCAGCCGGTCGTCGGCCCACATGCGGGGGTCGCCCAGCGCCTCCGAGGAGAACAGGTCGACCACCAGTGCGCCGTGCCGGTCCGCCAGCTCGTCGATGAAGCCGAAGAGCTGCTCCATCCGGGCCCGGTAGCGCTCCAGCACCGGTCCGCGGCGCCCCGGACTGCGCATCAGCACCAGCGTCCCGCAGGCGGGCGCCAGGGTGGCGACGGACTCCTCCAGCAGCGCGCACACCCGCGCGGTGTCGCAGCCCGGCCGCAGTACGTCGTTGAGACCGCCCACCAGGGTCACCAGGTCGGCTTCCATCGCCGCGGCGGGGGCGACCTGGTCGGCGGTGATCTGCCCGATCAGCTTGCCGCGCACCGCGAGGTTGGCGTAGCGGAACTCCGGCTCCCGGGCCGCGAGGCGGGCCGCGAGCAGGTCGGCCCAGCCGCGGTAGCCGCCACCCGGCAGCAGGTCCGACATCCCCTCGGTGAACGAGTCGCCCAGGGCGACGAACGAGCGGAAGGCGGCCGGCGGGCGGGCGGGTTCCGCGGGCGAGGCGGGAGCGGCACTGGTCACGGTCGCCCATGGTAGCCCGTTGCCCCGAGCAACGACCTTGCGGTGTCCCCGGGGCAACGGGCCGACGGGCCTACGAGTCGGCGGGCTGCTGCTACGCCTGACCGACCAGTTCGCGCAGCACGTCCTCCATGGTCACCACACCCGTCGCCCGCCCGTCCGGGCCGGTGACCGCCGCCAGGTGGGTTCCGCTGGAGCGCATGGCCCCCAGCACATCGTCCAGCGGCAGCGAGGCCCGCACCCGGGCGATGGGACGCATCGCCGTCAGCGGGAACGCAGCCTCCCGGGGCGAGGCGTCCAGCGCGTCCTTGACGTGCAGATAACCCAGCACCCGCCCGTCGTCGTCCACCACCGGGAACCGGGAGAACCCGGACTCGGCCGACAGGTTCTCCAACCCTTCGGGGGTCACACCGCGGCCCGCCGTCACCACCTTGTGCAGCGGCTGCGCCACCTCGGCGATGGGCCGCCTGCCCAGTTCCAGTGCGTCGCGCAGCCGTTCGGTCGAGCGGTCGTCCAGCAGCCCGGCCTCACTGGAGTCGGCCACCATCTGGGCGAGGTCGTCGTCCGAGAACGCGGCCTCGACCTCGCTCTTCGGCTCGACCCGGATCAGCTTGAGCAGTGCGTTGGCGAACGAGTTCACCGCGAAGATCACCGGACGCAGCGCCCGCGACAGCGCCACCAGCGGCGGCCCCAGCAGCAGCGCCGTCCGCTCCGGCCCGGCCAGCGCGATGTTCTTGGGCACCATCTCGCCCAGCAGCATGTGCAGGTACGTCGCCAGCGACAGCGCGATCACGAACGAGACGCCGTGCGCGACGCCGTCCCCGACACCCACCGCGTGGAAGACCGGCTCCAGCAGGTGGGCGATGGCGGGCTCGGCGACCACACCGAGCACCAGGGTGCACAGCGTGATGCCCAGCTGCGCCGCGGCCAGCATCTGCGCCACGTGCTCCAGGCCCCACAGCACCTTGCGGGCCTTCTTGTCGCCCTCCTCGGCCAGCGGCTCGATCTGTGCGCGACGCACCGAGATCAGCGCGAACTCCGCGCCCACGAAGAACGCGTTGGCCACCAGCGTCAGCAGCCCGATCAGCAGTTGGAGCACCGTCATCGCTGCGCCTCCGCCCGGTCGCCGGTCTCGGACCCGGCCGGGTCCTCACCGGGCTTCGGCCCGTACAGCCGCACCTGCGCGGCGCGGCGGCCGCTGGCGTCCATGACCGTCAGCTCCCAGCCGCCGACCGACACGGCGTCCCCGGCGGCCGGGATGCGGCCCAGCTCGGTGGCGATCAGCCCGGCGAGCGTCTCGTAGGGGCCCTCCGGAGTGCGCAGCCCGATGGCCTGCAGCTGATCGGTGCGCGCGGCGCCGTCCGCGACGTAGACGGGCCGGCCCTCCGCGTCCTCCCCGGCGGGGGCCAGGTCGGGGGTCTCCAGCGGGTCGTGCTCGTCGCGCACCTCGCCCACGACCTCCTCGATGATGTCCTCCAGTGTGACGACGCCGGCCGTGCCGCCGTACTCGTCGATGACGACCGCGATGCTGCGGTCGCCGCCGGAGAGCTGGTCCAGCAGCCGGTCGACGGTCAGCGACTCGGGAACCAGCAGCGGCTCCCGCATCAGATCGGTCACCGGCCGCAGCCGCCGCTCGGCGGCGGGTACCGCCAGCACGTCCTTGATCCGGACGATGCCGACGACGGTGTCCAGGTTCCCCCGGTAGACGGGGAAGCGGGAGAGCCCCGTGGCGCGGGTGGCGTTGGCGACGTCCTCCACGGTGGCCTGCACCTCGAGCGAGGTCACCTGCACGCGCGGCGTCATGACGTTCTCTGCGGTCAGCTCGGCCAGATGCAGGGTGCGCACGAACAGGTCGGCGGTGTCCTCCTCCAGTGCGCCCTCCTTGGCGGAGTGCCGTGCCAGTGCCACCAGCTCCTGCGGCGAACGGGCCGAGGCCAGTTCCTCGGTGGGCTCCAGGCCCATCCGCAGCAGCACCCGGTTGGCGGTGTTGTTCAGATGGCGGATCAGCGGGCGGAAGGCCGCCGAGAAGGCCCGCTGCGGTGTCGCCACCGCCCGGGCCACCGGGAGCGGCCGGGAGATCGCCCAGTTCTTGGGCACCAGCTCGCCGATCACCATCAGCACCACCGTGGAGAGCGCGGTACCGAGCACCAGGGCGACGGAGGAGGAGGCCGAGGACGGTACGCCGAGCGAGCGCAGCGGTCCGGCGATCAGCTTGGCCACGGACGGCTCGGCGAGCATGCCGACGACCAGATTGGTGACGGTGATGCCCAGCTGCGCCCCGGAGAGCTGGAAGGTGAGGGACCGTACGGCCGCCAGCGCGCTCCTGGCACCCCGGTCGCCGCGCTGTTCGGACCGCTCCAGCTCGCTGCGCTCGACGGTGGTCAGGGAGAACTCAGCGGCCACGAATCCGCCGCAGGCCAGGGACAGCAGCAGTGCCACGAGCAGCAGCAAAACTTCCGTCATCGACCGTTCACCTCCTTCCCATCGTGGGACAGCGGTGGCCGGTACGCGCGACGTCGGAGGCTGCTACTGGGAGGGTCGCCCATGGGCGGACGCTCACACCTTTCGGATCCGATGACTGTGCCGGGCCCGCGGGAGTGCGGGCCCGGCTTCGTGTACAGCGTAAACGGGCCGGCCGGTTCCCCGGTTCCCGCCCGCGGGCGCCGGCGGTCAGACGGCCAGCGGCTTGACCCAGCGGCTCCACTGCGGCTGCGGAGCGTAACCGGCGGCCTGCCAGACCCGGTGTGCCCGCTCGTTCGCGTCCAACACCATGGCGTCGCCGCGCCGCCCGCCGAGCGCCGCGAAGCGCTCCTCGGCGGCGGCCAGCAGGGCCCGGGAGACGCCCTGCCGCCGCCGCGCGGGCAGCACCGCGAGCCGGTAGAGGGAGCAGCGCCAGCCGTCCCACCCGGCGATCACCGTGCCGACCAGCCGTCCGTCCTGCTCCGCCAGCAGCAGGGCCTCCGGGTCCCGGGCGAGGAGCCGGGCCACCCCGTCCCGGTCGTCGCTGACGCTGGCGCCCTCCGCCGCCTCCTGCCAGAAGGCCAGCACCCGGTCGATGTCGGACGCGGCCGCCGCCCGTATCGCAAGTTCTGTCATGGCCCGCATCCCAGCACGGGCCGCTCCCGGCCGCCACGCCGTTTCGCCTGGTGGGCAGGCGGTCGGCGGCCGGTCGGCGGCGCCGGGTTCAGCTTCCGCCGAAGTGCTTCCACCACCGGAGCGAACGTGTCCATGAAGGGGCCCGGCACGGTGAGGCGGGCCCGGGGCCGGGGTTCCAGTACCCCGCGCCCGGGTCGTACGCCTGTTCACCGCTAGCGGAACGGTGCTAGCGTGGTGGTGTGGCGAAGACGCAACTGAACGTCCGGGTGGACGAGGGCACGGCGCAGGCCGCCAGGGAGCGGGCGCTGGCCCGCGGCGTGAGCGTGAACCGGTACATCGAGGAACTGGTCCAGCGGGACGCGGCCGAGGTGGGCCGCTCCTTCGTGGACGCGGCAGCCGACTTCATGAAGAGCTACGCGGCCGTCTTCGCCGAGGAACTCGACGCGGCCGGGGCCGGTGAGCGGGCCCCGGGGAGCGGGGCCGGAAGCCCGCCCGCGGCGTGAGCGTCCGCGTCGATCTCGCCTGGCTGCTGATCCTCGCCGAGCAGAAGACCCCGGGCGACCCCCGGGTCACCGACTACGGCGCGCTCGTCGCCGCCGTCAGCCGCCACGAGGCCGCCGTCTTCGGCCGCCCCGTCTACCCCGAACCGCACGACCGCGCCGCCGCGCTGCTGCAACTCCTGCTGCACGTACCGGCCCTGGAGCGCTCCAACGCCCTGTTCGCCTCCGCCGTGGCCTACGGCTACCTCGTCGCCTGCGGACTCAAGGTCGTCACCTCTCCCGAGCGGATACGCGACCTGGCCCGGCTCGTCAAGGACGGCACCGCCGACCTGGCCGCGATCTCCGCCGAGCTGCGCACCTGGACCCTGTGAGGGACCGGCGGCGGCGCTCAGCCCGGCGCCGCGGCATGGGCGTCACCCCCCAGTTCGGGCGCCAGCCAGCCCGGCGCCTGGGCACCGAACCGCCACGGCGGCAGCGAGCCCGCCCCCTCGGGGACGGCGCCCAGCAGCGGCAGCCCGGTGTACCGGGGCAGGTCGGTCAGGTTGCACCGCTCGGCGAGGCCCGGTGCCCCCGGCATGCTGCCGATCACCAGCCCCGCACACTCCACGCGGCGGGCCCGCAGCGCCTCCGCCGTCAGCGCCGCCGTGTTCAGCGTGCCCAGCCCCGCCTGGACGACCACCAGCACCGGCGCGGCCAGCAGCCGGGCGGCGTCGGCCAGCGTCGAGCCCGCGCCGTCGAACCGCACCAGCAGCCCGCCCGCGCCCTCGACCAGGACGAGGTCGTGCGAGGCGGCCAGCTTCCCGGCCGCCTCGGCGACGTCCCCGGCCGACACGTACGGCATCCCCGCCCGCCGGGCCGCCGTCTCCGGCGCCAACGGCTCCGGATAGCGGGCCAGTTCGGCGCCGCTCACCGCGCCGGGTGCCGATGCCACCCCCCCGGTCAGCCGCAGCACCTCCGCCACGTCGCCCGGTTCGCCGGCCGCCACGCCCGTCTGCGCCGGCTTGAGCACGGCCACCGAACGGCCGGCGCGCAGCGCGCACGCCGCCACCGCCGCGGTGGTCACCGTCTTCCCGATCTCCGTACCGGCTCCGGAGACGCACAGCACACCCCGTGCGACCGGCACGTCCGCTTCACCCCGCATCTCATCCCTCCCGGGCCGCCGCGCACATCGCGGCGGCGATCCGTGCCACGTCCTCGTCGCCGGTGATGTACGGCGGCATCGCGTAGACCATGTCGCGGAACGGCCGCAGCCACACCCCGGCACGCACCGCGGCCCGGCTCGCGGCTGCCACGTCCACCTCGTGGTCCAGGCGCAGCACCCCGATCGCGCCGAGCACGCTCACCTCCCGCACCCCGGGCAGCTCCGCGGCCTCCGCCAGCCCGGTGCGCAGCCCCTCGGACACCCGTTGCACCCGCGCCCGCCAGTCCTGGGACAGCAGCAGGTCCAGCGAGGCGCCCGCGACGGCGGACGCCAGCGGGTTGCCCATGAACGTCGGACCGTGCGCCAGCACCGGTACCGAGCCGCGCGCGATCCCCTCCGCCACGCGCGGCGTGCACAGCGTGGCCGCCATCGACAGGTATCCGCCCGTCAGCGCCTTGCCGAGACACATCACATCGGGGACCATCCCGGCGTGGTCGGCCGCGAACAGCTCCCCGGTGCGGCCGAAGCCGGTGGCGATCTCGTCCAGCACCAGCAGCACGCCGTGCGCGTCGCACGCCTCGCGCAGCGCCCGGACGTACCCGGGCGAGTGGAACCGCATCCCGCCGGCGCCCTGCACCACCGGTTCGACGACGACGGCGGCCAACTCGTGCGCGTGCCGCCCGATCTGCTCGTGCAGATGCGCCACGTAGGCCGGGTCGGGTTCCGCGGCGAAGCCGGCGGGCGGCGGGTCGGCGAACACCTGCACCGGCAGCGCGCCGGACCACAGGTGGTGCATCCCGCCCTCCGGGTCGCACACCGACATCGGCTGCCAGGTGTCCCCGTGGTAGCCGCCGCGCCAGGTCAGCAGCCGCCGCTTCTCCGGGCGCCCCAGCGAACGCCAGTGCTGCAGGCACATCTTGACGGCGACCTCGACCGCGACCGAACCGGAGTCCGACAGGAAGACGTGCTCCAGATCGCCGGGCGCCACCTCGGCCAGCCGCGCGGCCAGCCGCACCGCGGGCTCGTGGGTCAGCCCGCCGAACATCACATGGCTCATCCGGCCGAGCTGGTCGCTGACGGCCTCGTCGAGCACCGGGTGCCGGTAGCCGTGGACGGCCGACCACCAGGACGACATGCCGTCGATCAGCTCCCGCTGCCCGTGCGCGGGTGCGGCCAGCCGTAGCCGCACACCCGCGGCGGACTCCACCACCAGCGGGTCCGCGGTCCCGGGCATCGGCCCGTACGGGTGCCACACATGCTGCCGGTCCAGTGCGACCAGCTCCTCGATGGCGGCGCCCGGTCCGGCGGGCGCCGCCGGGGCGGTGCTCTCACGCATTGGGCGGCAGCTCCGTCCCCGTGCCCCGCAGCCGGACCGCGACCCGCTCGTGCGGGGCGGAGCCGGACTCCTCGCGCCGGTGCTCGGGCAGCGTGGTCGTCTCCGCGCCCTCCACCTCGAAGCCGGAGTCCGCGATCATCTCCAGATCGGCCTTGCCCGCCTGCCCCTCGCTGGTGAGGTAGTCGCCCAGGAAGAGGGAGTTGGCCAGGTGCAGCGCCAGCGGCTGCAGCGACCGCAGATGCACCTCGCGCCCGGCGGCCAGCCGCACCTCCACGTCCGGGCACACGAACCGCACCATCGCCAGGATGCGCAGCGCCCGCTGCGGAGTGAGGTTCCATTCCTCGGCCAGCGGCGTGCCCTCGAACGGCAGCAGGAAGTTGACCGGCACCGAGTCCGCGTCCAGCCCGCGCAGTGAGAAGGCCACCTCGACCAGGTCCTCGTCCGTCTCGCCCATGCCCGCGATCAGACCGGAGCAGGGCGAGAGCCCGGCACCCCGGGCCTGCTTGACGGTCTCCACCCGGTCCTCGTAGGTGTGCGTGGTGCAGATGTCCGCGTAGGTGGACTCCGAGGTGTTGAGGTTGTGGTTGTAGGCGTCGGCCCCCGCCTGGCGCAGCCGCTCCGCCTGGCCGTCGGAGAGCAGACCGAGGCAGGCGCACACCTCGACGCCCTCGTTCCGCTCCTTGATGGCCCCGATCGTCTTGGAGACCCGGTCGATGTCGCGGTCGGTGGGGCCGCGGCCGCTGGCCACCACGCAGACCCGCTTGGCGCCGCCCTGCACCCCGGCCTCGGCGGCCTCGGCGGCCTCCTCGGGCTTGAGCCAGGTGTACTTGAGGATCCCGGCCTCGGAGCCGAGCCGCTGGGAGCAGTAGGAGCAGTCCTCCGGGCACAGCCCCGACTTGAGGTTCACCAGGTAGTTGAGTTTCACCCGCTTCCCGAACCAGTGGCGGCGCACCTTACCGGCGGCTGCCACCACGTCGAGCAGGTCGTCATCGGTGGTCCGCAGTACCGCGAGTGCTTCGTCCCGGGTGGGCGTCTCGCCGCGGAGCCCCTTGTTCACCAGTGAGTTCAGCAGGTCGTCCATGGGCACGATCCTTGCCCATGCGCCCCTGCTCGGTAATGGAGGAAGCCTACAAGACCGCTTGAGCGAGGTGTGGATGTTGTCACACGTCGACCGGCGTTATGGCAGGTTAGGTTCTATTGACTGCCTACAAACATCCAGGCCGCGCAACCCGCCAGGCACTCCCGCCGCCCGGCGCGGCGGCGCGGGTGACCGAAGAGAGCTCCCATGTCCCAGGACCCCTTCGCGTGGACCGCCGAGGCACTCCGCAGGCGCCGCGCGGCGGGACTGCTGCGCACCCTTGCGCCCCGGCCCGCCGACTCTCCGCTGCTGGACCTCGCGGGCAACGACTACCTGGGCCTCTCCCGGCACCCGGACGTCGTCCATGCCGCGGCCGAGGCGGCGCGCCACTGGGGCGCCGGAGCGAGCGGCTCCCGCCTGGTGACCGGATCCACCGAACTGCACGCCCGGCTGGAGTCCGAGCTGGCGGACTTCTGCGGCTTCGAGGCCGCACTCGTCTTCTCCTCCGGGTACGCCGCGAACCTCGCCGCGGTCACCGCGCTCACCAACGCGCCGGACGGCGGCGGGCTGCTGGTCTCCGACGCCCACAACCACGCCTCGCTGATCGACGGCTGCCGCCTCTCCCGTGCCCGCACCGCCGTCGCCGCGCACGCCGATCCGGAAGCCGTGGCCAAGGAGTTGGCGGGGCATACCCGGCAGGCGGCGGAGGGACCCGCGCTGGTGGTCACCGACTCCGTCTTCTCCGTCGACGGTGACGCGGCACCGCTGACCGAGCTGGCCGGGGTGTGCTCGGCGGCCGGAGCCGGGCTGCTCGTCGACGACGCGCACGGTCTCGGCGTACTGGGCGACGGCGGCCGGGGCGCCGCTCGGGCGGCGGGGCTGGCCGGCACGCCCGGCACGGTCGCGACCGTCACCCTGTCCAAGTCGCTGGGCAGCCAGGGCGGTGCGGTCCTGGGCCCCGCGCACGTGATCGCGCACCTGGTGAACACCGCCCGGACCTTCATCTTCGACACCGGGCTGGCCCCCGCAGCGGCGGGCGGCGCGCTCGGCGCCCTGCGGCTGCTGCGCGCGGAGCCCGAACGCGCGGCCCGCACCCGGGCCGCCGCCGCCGAACTGCACGCCCGGCTGACCGACGCCGGACTGGAGGCCACCCGGCCGGACGCCGCCGTCGTCTCGGTACGCGCACCCTCGCCGCAGGCCGCGGTGGAGTGGGCGGCCGCCTGCCGCGCCGCGGGCATCCAGGTCGGCTGCTTCCGTCCCCCGTCCGTGCCCGACGGTATCTCGCGGCTGCGCCTGACCGCCCGCGGCGACCTGGCCGAGCAGGTGCTCGCCGACGCCGCCGACACGGTGATCGCCGCGGCGCCGCGTACCGGCTGAGCCCGGGGTTCCCCGGGCGCCTGCTGCGCCCGCGGTTCCCGCACGCCCACCCCGGGCCCACCCCGTGCGGGCACCGGGATACGCCCTCCGCGGGGCTCCCTTGGGCCGGGCGCGGCAGAGTTCACCGCTTCGGGCGACACAACTCCCGGCAAGCAGGGCGATCGGGCGCACGGCGCCCTACGGAGTGGCACGCTGTCGCGCAGCGGTTCCCGGGGCGCTCCGCGCGCTTCCCGGGCGGGCGCAGAACGAGCCCGCCGCCGCGCGACGGAGGAGCCAACGGCCCCGGAAAGGGACGGCCTCGCCATGGCGGACCACCAGGAAGCGACGATCACCCTGCCGAGTGCGCCGGCCTCCGTCACGGCCGCGCGCAGACATGTCACCGACGCGCTCCGCGCGTGGGGGCTGCCCGACGGCGCGAACGCCATGGACGTGCTCCGCCTGATCGTCTCCGAACTCGCCACCAACGCCGTCCAGCACACCTTCGGCAGATCGCCCACCTTCACCGTCGACCTGCGGCTGGAGGAGACCGAACGGCTGCGCCTGGGCGTCACCGACAGCCATCCGGGCAGGCCGCGGCGGCTCCCTGCTGCGGCACGGCAGGACCACGGGAGGGGACTGGTCATCATCCGTACGCTGACCGCCGAGTCCGGCGGCAGCGTGCGTGTCGCACCCGCGCCCGACGGCGGCAAGACCATCTGGGTCGAGATTCCCTGGCTGCCACTGCCGACGGGATGAGCCGCCGCGGGGCGGAATCGGCAGACGCGCCCGGCGGGTTCGTCACCCGGCGGTCCCGGCACCGTCGCCCGTCGGCCGGAGCAGCACCTCCGCACCGACCGGGACGAATCCCGCGGCGAGGAACGCCCGCAGGCTCGCCGCGTTCCCGGGCGCGACCTGCGCCCACAGTGCCTCGTCCGGCGGCACCAGGGCCCGGGCCGCGGCCGCCAGCGCACGACCGAGCCCGGCGCCACGCGCCGCGTCCTCGACCTGGACGGCCACTTCCCACCGCCCGGCCACGCCCGTTCCGGTCACCAGCGCGCCCCCGTCGGCCGTCGTCCAGGCACGGACGTGCGAACGGTGCGCCAGGGCGTCGGCGACCCGGGGATGCGCCGGATCCGGCGTCTCGACCGGGCTCCGTATCTCCCGCAGTTCCTCGCGCCGCGGTGCGGGGTCGGTGCCCGGCGGGAGGACGAGCAGCACGTCGATGCCGCCCGCCTCCCGGCCGGTCCTGCCGCACAGCGAGCTGAGGAACGGCAGTCCCATCGGTGCGCCGAGGTCACCGGGCGGCACCTGGCGCCGCACCCACTCCGGCGGCACGTCGGCGAAGACGACCGTGTGCCCGGTCAGTGCCAGTACTCCCGCGTCCCGGGGCGAGGGCTGCGGGAGCACGGTCAGTCCGCCGTCGGGCGGCGGGAATCCGCCCCGTGCGGCCGACTCGAGGATCTTCGCCAGCGCGTCCATCCACCGGAGCGTAGCGCCGCGTCAGCAGCGGGCGCTCAGCAGGCGGTGCATGCCCTCTCAGCCCGGGTCAGCAGCACCACCGCGGCCAGCAGTACCGAGGCGCCCAGGAGCATCGGCACGGTCAGCCGCTCCCCGAGCAGTCCCACCGCGAGGACGGTCGCGCTGAGGGGTTCGATCAGCATGACCACCGAGGCCGTGGCCGCCCGGACGACGGCCGCACCCGCGAAGTAGAGCGGGTAGGCCAGCGCCGTCGGCACCGCTCCCACGTACAGGAGCAGCAGCGCCACCCGGAGCGGTTCCCCGGTGTGCGGCAGCACTCCCTCCACGGCCGCGCACGGCAGCAGCGCCACCGCGCCGACGCCGAGCGACCACGCGGTGAGGGTGAAAGCGCTCTCCGGCAGACCGCTACTGCCCACCCACCGGGCCAGCAGCACCGAGACCGCGATGGAGACCGCGGAGAGCAGGGCGAGCGCGACACCGGCGGGCCGCACTTCGCCGCCGCCCCCGCCCAGTACGAGGACGGCGAGCCCGGCGGGTGCGGCCGCGACGGCGCACGTCCCGCCCCGGCCCAGCCGCTCCCGCAGCACGATCCGGGCGCCCAGTGTCACGAACACCGGTGCCGCGCCCAACGTCACGATCGTCGCTACGGCCACACCCGTGGCCGGTACGGCGGCGAAGTAGGCGGTCTGGAAGAGCGCCATGCACAGCCCGGTCGACAGCCGCAGCACGTACCGGGACCGGCCGCGCTCGGGCGTGTCACTGCTCGGACGGCTGGGACGGGCCGGCCGCCGCCGCAGCAGCGCCCGGCCCACGAGCAGCAGGGCCAGCCCGCCGACGTAGCGCCAGAAGGACATCGCCAGCGGCCCCAGGTCGCTGGAGGAGTGGAGGACATCGACTGCCGCGCCCGTGGTGCCCCAAGTGGCACCGGCGGCGGCGAGGAAGAGCAGGCCCTGCCCGACGGGCAGGCCGAAGGAGCCGGTGGAACCGGCGGAAGAAGTCGACACGACAGTGCTCCGCGTGAGGAGAGGTCGGTGGATGGACCCGTTCGCGGGCACCACCGACCCCGCGGCGGAGGTCGTCCGTCCGCCGCGGCAGTCGCATGTGGCCGCCCGCCCTACGCGGGGGGCGGGGAGACAGTCAGCAGAGCCGAGTTCATGATCGGGACCCTAGCCATCGGGGCCCCGGCCGTCATCCGGTTTTCGGTGCCGCCGGTGCCGCCGGTGCCGGACGCGGGTCCGCGGGCGCCGGGTGCCTCAGCCGCCGGGCTCGTCCGGCTCCGGCGCCGGGAGCAGAACCCGCTCCGCGCGCCGGTCGCCCTCCAGCACGCGCAGCGCCCGCTCCAGCGTCCCGGCGTGCAGCGTGCTCTCGCCGCGTTCGTGCATCAGCGCCAGCGCGTCCCGCAGTCGGACCGCCTTGCTGACCAGGCCCTGCGCGGCGCGCAGCGCTCCGTAGGTGTCGGTGGCGCGCGCCGGGTTGATCCGGCCGACCAGGTCGAGCGCCTCCAGATAGGCGTCCACCAGCTCACCCTCGGCGCGGGTCAGCGCGGGCAGCGGCGGCAGGCCCGGCGGCCATTCGCGGGGCACCCCGGCTCACCGCCGCACCGGGGAGAGGGCCGGCTTCCGGGTGGCGGTCAGCCGGTCGACGAGGCCGTAGTCGACGGCCTGCGTCGCCGTGAGGATCGTGTCGCGTTCGAGGTCCTGGCTGATGCGGTCGCGGGGCCGGCCGGTGTGGCGCGCGTACAGCTCCTCCAGCAGTTCGCGGGTGCGCGCCATCTCCCGTGCCTGGATCTCCAGGTCGTCGGCCTGCCCGCGCACGGGTTCGTGCAGCGACGGCTGGTGGATGAGGATGCGCGCGCCCGGCAGCGCGAGCCGCTTGCCGGGGGTTCCGGCCGCCAGCAGCACGGAGGCGGCCGAGGCCGCCTGCCCCATGCACACGGTCTCGATGTCGCAGCTGACGAACCGCATCGTGTCGTAGATCGCGGTCATCGCCGTGAACGAGCCGCCCGGTGAGTTGATGTACAGCGAGATGTCCTGGTCCGGCGCGGCGTGTTCGAGGTGGATGAACTGCGCCATCACGTCGTTGGCGGAGGTGTCGTCGATCGGGCTGCCCAGGAAGACGATCCGCTCCTGGAGCAGCTTCGCGTACGGGTCCATCGTCCGCGTCCCGCTGCTGGTGCGCTCGGTGAACTCCGGCAGGACGTACCGGGCTGTCGGTGCTGGTGGCTGGTTCCGCATGGCGTCGCTCTCCACTCTCACACGAGAAACGTACAGGTTGTACAGAACGTACGGTGAGCAGCGTGCCATGAACGGGCTCCAACGGCCCTCTGTCCAGGGCGCATTCCGCTGCGGGCGAAGCGCCCGGCCCGGTCCTCGGGGCCGGCCCGCCTGGCGGCGGATCGCCCCCGTGTTGCCGCGCATCCGCTCTGACCTGCGGTTCTGTGGGCGGCCCTAGAATGGCGGGCATGGCTTACGAGATTCCGGTGACGCAGGCGAGGGCCGAACTGGCGGAGCTGATCAATCGGGTCGTCTACGGCGAGGAGCGGGTGGTGGTCACCCGGCACGGGAAGCCGCTCGCGGCGCTGGTCTCGGCCGCGGACCTGGAGCGTCTGGAGGCCGCCGACCAGGATCAGCAGGCGCCGGAGGAGATCATCAGCACCGTCTCCGGGATCCGGGAGACGGGTGGGGCGGCGGTGCCCGGTGAGACGCGGCGGTTCGGCATCGCCGCGGAGCACCGCGGCCCGGCCGCCGGAGACCGGCGGCCGGGCCAGGGAAGGTGAGCCCGTACGGGCCGTGGGTCAGGAGCTGAACTCCCGGACCGCGTCGGCCGGGAGGTGAACTCCCGGACCGCGTGCGTCAGGAACTGAGCTCCCAGACCGCGTGGGCGATCGCGTCGCTGTGCAGGTCGAGTGCCTTCTCGTCGACGTTCGAGGTGTCGTCGCAGGCCGAGTGGTAGCACGGGTCGTACGGCTGACCCGCCGTGCCGCCCCACTTGTCCGCCTGCGCCTGGGTCTTGCGCTCGCCCGCGCCGGTGAAGGTGCCGCCGACGGTGACGCCCGCGCTCTTGAACGAGGCGTGGTCGCTGCGCCCGTTGGTCTCCTCGGACGCCTCCGTCTCGATGCCCTTCGAGCTGAACCAGTCGGCGAAGACCGACTCGACGCCGGCGTCGTCCTCGTAGACGAAGTGGCCCGCGTTGGGTGAGCCGATCATGTCGAAGTTCAGATAGGTGTCGATTTTGCCGAGTTCGCCCGCCGAGAGGCTGTCGACATAGTGGCCCGAGCCGACCAGCCCCCGTTCCTCCGCTCCCCACCAGGCGAACCGGAGGTGCTTGGCGGGCTTCAGGTCTGCGGCGGAGACGGCCAGCGCGGTCTCCAGTATCCCGGCGGAACCCGAACCGTTGTCGTTGATGCCGGGTCCGGAGCGGACCGAGTCCAGATGGGCGCCGGTCATCAGGGTCGACCCGGTGTCGCCCCCGGGCCAGTCGGCGATCAGGTTGTAGCCGGTCTCCCCGCCGCTGGTGAACTCCTGGACGGTGGTCTCGAATCCGGCGGCGTCCAGCTTCGTGCGTATGTGGTCCAGCGAGGCCCGGTAGCCGGGGCTGCCGTGCGCCCGGTTGCCGCCGTTGGCCTCGGCGACCGACTGCAGGTCCCGGAGGTCCTGCTGGACGGCGGCGACGTCGATGTCGGGCGCCTCGGCGGCCCGTGCTCCGGCGCCGTCGGGAGTGGCCAGTGCCGTCCCGTCGGCCGCGCCGAGCAGGGTGAGTGCCAGTGCGGCGCTCGCCGCGGCGGCGAGGGCGGCACGGTGCTGCGGTCTGCGGTGTCCGCGTATCACTGTGAGCTCCGATGTGTGGGGGTGTGGGGGACCGCCGAGTCGGCGGGGTATCGCCCGGAGCGGCGATACGAAGTGGTGCGATGTGACGTGGACATGAGACTCAGGGGGAGGCGTCGTCCCCGTCAAGAGCGCATATCGGACGAGGGGTTGCGGAAACCGGAGGGTGTAGGTCCGCCCCGTCCGCGGATCCGGCGTCCTGCTGCTGGGGTCATGGCAGGTGCAAGCGTCGACCGCGAGGCTCCTGCTCGGTTCGAGCGGGCCCTGCTCGGCCCTGCGCGGCCCTGCACGGCGCAGGTCGACGCGTCGGCCGAGTGTCCGGGGTGCGAGCACCGCCGGGGCGTTCCGCGGCCGGGAAGTTGACGGAGGTGAAGTGGGTTAACGCCGCCGAAACGGCGCTGCCGTAATCTCCGGGTCCGTCGGCGGCACACAATCGTATGTGTGATACACCTATCGGGCGTGGTCGTCGCCGCGAGCGACCAGGGCATTCCCGGGCCCGGTGACGACGGTGAGGTGGAGACGATGCAATTGACCCCGCACGAACAGGAGCGGCTGCTCATCCACGTCGCGGCCGACGTCGCCCGGCGCCGCCGAGAGCGCGGACTGCGGCTGAACCACCCCGAGTCCGTCGCCCTCATCACGGCGCACGTGCTCGAGGGTGCCCGCGACGGCCGGAGCGTCGCCGAACTCATGGAGTCCGGGCGCGCGGTCCTGGCCCGCGAGGACGTCATGGACGGCATCCCGGAGATGCTGCACGACGTCCAGGTCGAGGCGACCTTCCCGGACGGCACCAAGCTCGTCACCGTGCACGACCCTGTTTCCTGAGCGCTCCTGACCGCTCCTGACCGCGCGAGGAGTCGCCACACCATGATCCCCGGAGAGATCCGGTTCGCCGAGGAACCGGTGCCCCTCAACGCAGGCGCCGAGACCACCCGGCTGACCGTGCTCAACGCCGCCGACCGGCCCGTCCAGGTCGGCTCCCACTACCACTTCGCCGAGGCCAACCCCGGGCTGGAGTTCGACCGGGGAGCCGCCTGGGGCAGGCGCCTCGGCATCGCCGCGGGCACCGCCGTCCGCTTCGAACCCGGCATCCCCGTCGAGGTCGAACTCGTGCCCCTCGGCGGCCGGCGGATCGTCGCCGGACTGCGCTCGACAGCGGGAGGCCCCCTCGATGCGTGAACTCTCCCGCGCCGCCTACGCCGACCTGTTCGGCCCCACCACCGGCGACCGCGTACGGCTCGCCGACACCTCGCTCCTCGTCGAGATCGAGGACGACCTGTGCGGCGGGCCCGGACGCGCGGGCGACGAGGCGGTCTTCGGCGGCGGCAAGGTGATCCGCGAGTCCATGGGCCAGGCCCTCACCACCCGCGCCGAGGGCGCTCCCGACACCGTGATCACCGGTGCGCTCGTCCTGGACCACTGGGGTGTCGTGAAGGCCGACGTCGGTATCCGCGACGGACGGATCGCCGCCCTGGGCAAGGCCGGCAACCCCGACACCATGGACGGCGTCCACCCCGATCTGGTCATCGGCCCCGAAACCGAGATCATCGCGGGCAACGGCAGGATCCTCACCGCCGGCGCCATCGACGCGCACGTCCACTTCATCTGCCCGCAGCTCGCCGACGAGGCGCTCGCCGCCGGAATCACCACGCTCGTCGGCGGCGGTACCGGACCGGCCGAGGGCTCCAAGGCCACCACCGTCACCCCGGGCGCCTGGCACACCGCCCGCACCCTGGAGGGCATGGACGGGCTGCCGGTCAACGTCGGACTGCTCGGCAAGGGCAACACCGTCTCGCGCGCCGCCATGCTCGCCCAACTCCGCGGCGGAGCCGTCGGATTCAAGATCCATGAGGACTGGGGAGCCACCCCCGCCGCCATCGACGCCTGCCTGTCGGTCTGCGACGAGACCGGCGCCCAGGTCGCCATCCACACCGACACCCTCAACGAGGCCGGGTTCGTCGGCGACACCCTTGCCGCGATCGGCGGACGCGGCATCCACGCCTACCACACCGAGGGCGCCGGCGGCGGGCACGCGCCGGACATCATCACCGTGGTCGCCGAGCCCAACGTGCTGCCCTCCTCCACCAATCCGACCCGGCCGCACACCGTCAACACCATCGAGGAACACCTCGACATGCTGATGGTCTGCCACCACCTCAACCCGGCCGTGCCCGAGGACCTCGCGTTCGCCGAGTCCCGCATCCGGCCCAGCACCATCGCCGCCGAGGACACGCTCCACGACCTCGGCGCCATCTCGATCATCTCCTCCGACGCGCAGGCGATGGGCCGCATCGGCGAAGTGGTGCTGCGCACCTGGCAGACGGCGCATGTGATGAAGGAGCGGTACGGCGCCCTCGCGGGCGACACCCGCGCCGACAACCTGCGCGCCCGCCGCTACGTGGCCAAGTACACGATCAACCCCGCGGTCGCACAGGGCATGGACGCGGAGATCGGCTCGGTCGAGCCGGGCAAGCTCGCCGACCTGGTGCTGTGGGACCCGGCCTTCTTCGGGGTCAAGCCGCAACTCGTCCTCAAGAGCGGGCAGATCGCCTCCGCGCAGATGGGGGACGCCAACGCCTCCATCCCCACCCCGCAGCCGGTGCTGCCGCGGCGGATGTTCGGCGGGACGGGGCGCGCTCCCGGTGCGAACTCCGTGAACTTCGTGACGCAGACCGCCCTGGACGACGGGCTGCCGGACCGGCTTCCCCTCGCGAAGCGCTTCGTCGCCGTCCGCGACACCCGTCCCGTCACCAAGGCCGACATGCGGCAGAACGACGCCCGCCCGGACGTACGCGTCGATCCGGACACCTTCACCGTCACCATCGACGGCACCCCGGTCGACCCGGCACCTGCCGCATCCCTGCCCATGGCCCAGCGCTACTTCCTGTTCTGACCCGTGGGCCGCTCGCCGTCCACCGCCCGGGCCGGGGGCCGGAAGCGGGCCGGGGGACGGGACCGGCACCGTCGGCGCACGTCATTCCCGTCCCCGCGCCGCCGGAACACCGGGGAACCGGACAGCAGGGAGCCGCGCCGAGCGGCGTCCCCGGAGCACAAGTGGAGGCCTGCGGAATGAGCGGTGCTGCCGCGTTGCTGGTGCTCGCCGACGGCAGATTCCCCGCCGGAGGGCACGCACACTCCGGCGGGGCGGAGGCGGCCGTCCGGGCCGGACGGGTCCGCGGCGCGTCCGACCTGGAGCAGTTCTGCCGCGGACGGCTGCACACCACCGGCCTGACCGCCGCGGCCCTGGCCGCTGCCGCCGCTGCCGGGCGGGATCCGCTCGCGCTGGACGAGGCGGCCGACGCGCGCACCCCCTCCGCGGCGCTGCGCCGCACCGCCCGCAGACTGGGCCGCCAGCTGATGCGTGCGGCCCGGGCGAGCTGGCCCGGGCCGGACCTGGACGCGCTGGCCGCCGCCCGCCCCAAGGGCGCGCACCAGCCCGTCGTGCTGGGACTCGCCGCCCGCTCGGCGGGGCTCGCCCCCTTGGACGCGGCGCATGCCGCGGCGTACGAGAGCATCAGCTCCCCGGCGACCGCGGTGGTCCGGCTGCTCAGCCTCGACCCGTTGGAGGCGACCGCGGTACTGGCCCGGCTCGCGCCCGCCGCGGACGAGGTGGCCCGGCGCGCCGAGGCCGCGGCCCAGGGGCCGGTCGAGGATCTGCCCGCCGCCTCCGCGCCGCTGCTGGAGATCACCGCCGAGCAGCACGCCGCCTGGCAGGTCCGCCTCTTCGCCTCCTGACCCCGGCCCCCTCCCGTGCCCCCGACCCCGCCCGCCCACGGCCGCCCGACGGTCGTCGGCGGCCGAGTACGACCCCCGGTCACCGCAGACCGGTCACCGACCCCAGGAGGAGCCCGTGCATCTCGACCACGCCACACCCGGCCCAGAGCGCCACACCGCCTCGGCGACCCTGCCCGACGGCCGCCGCCGCGCCCTGCGCGTCGGGCTGGGCGGACCGGTGGGCTCGGGCAAGACCGCCACCGTCGCGGCGCTGTGCCGCGCGCTGCGCGACCGGTTCTCGCTCGCCGTCGTCACCAACGACATCTACACCAAAGAGGACGCCGCCTTCCTCCTCCGCGAGGCCGTGCTGCCGCCGGAGCGGATCACCGCGGTGGAGACCGGAGCCTGCCCGCACACGGCGATCCGGGACGACATCTCCGCCAACCTGGAAGCAGTCGAGGACCTGGAAGACGAGGCCGGCCCGCTGGACCTGGTGCTCGTCGAGTCCGGGGGTGACAATCTCACCGCCACCTTCTCCAAGGGCCTGGTCGATGTGCAGATCTTCGTCATCGACGTCGCGGGTGGTGATGACATCCCCCGCAAGGGCGGTCCGGGTGTCACCACGGCCGACCTGCTGGTCGTCAACAAGACCGACCTCGCGCCGTACGTCGGCTCCGACCTGGCGGGCATGGCGCGGGACGCCGAGCAGCAGCGCGGCGCACTGCCCGTGCTCTTCCAGTCGCTGCGCACCGAGCCCGGCGTGCTGCCGCTGGCGGACTGGGTGCGCGAGCAGTGCGCCGGCTGGACGACGGCGGAGCGGGCGGCCGCCTCGGACTCGGCCGTGCTGCCGGTATGACGGTGGCCGCAGCCGCGCCCGGGTCCGCCGCGAGCGTCAGCGCCCGCGCCCGGATCACCGCGGTACCCGACGGACGCGGCGGCACCGCGCTGCCGTTGCTCAGCGGGTCCGGTCCCCTCGCGCCGCGCCGCACCCGCTCGGCCGACCCGGCCGCCGCCCGGGTCACGCTGGTCGGTGCGATGAGCGCGCCGCTGAGCGGGGACCGGCTGGCCCTGGAGGTCCGCGCCGAGGCGGGCGCCGCGCTGCGGGTGGACGGCAGTGCCGCCACGCTCGCGCTGCCGGGGCGTACGGCGGAGCCCGCCCGCTACGACATCCGGCTCGAAGTGGGGGAGGGGGGCCGACTCCACTGGCTGCCCGAGCAGTTGGTCTCCGTACGCGGCAGCGGGCTGCGCCAGCACCTGCGGGCCGAGGTGGCGCGGGGCGGGCGCCTGGTGGTGCGGGACGAACAGGTCCTGGGACGCGCCGGGGAGGAGCCCGGACGGCTCGGCAGCCGCGTCACCGTGCGGTACGGCGGACGCCCGCTGTTCGACCAGGAGCTGGACCTGGGGCCGGGAGCTCCGGGCTGGGACGGCGGCGCCGTGCTGGGCGGATGCCGGGCGGTGGGCCAACTCCTGCTGGTGGGCGCGGAGGAGGCAAAGGAGCAGCCGCTTCTGGCCTGGAATCCGGGGGAGTCGGCGGTCGTCACCCCGCTGGCCGGGCCCGCCGTGCTGGTCACCGCAGTCGCGCCGGACGCGCTCCGGCTGCGCCGTGTCCTCGATTCCGCACTGACGTTCACTTCTTGGTAAAGAACGATCCGGCGCCCTGTCCCCTACCGCCGACGAGGATGAAGGATCCCTCTGAAGACCACCACCGTGGTCGCCCATCACTGTCGTGGTCCACGACCACCGCCGTCACTGTCGGCAGTACCCGGAGGGGAACACGTGAACAGACGGAAGGCGGCCATAGCCGCCGCCGGCACCATCGCCGCCGGAGCCCTCACGGCCGGGCTCATATCCGTGCCGTCCGCCGTCGCGGAGGGCAGCAGCGGCCCGCAGGCCCGCTCGGGCAAGCACGCGGGCGCCGCCGAGGCGCGCGGCGTCAGGAAGGCTGCGGCCCGGGCCGCGCGCGCCGGTATCGACTGGAAGGACTGCCCCGCGGACTGGGGCATCAGGGACGGCGTCCAGTGCGGCTGGGTCACCGTTCCCCTCGACTACGCCAAGCCGAACGGCAAGAAGATCCGGCTCGCCGTCGACCGGGCACGCAGCACCGGCGGCAAGGCGAAGCGGCAGGGCTCCCTCGTCTACAACCCCGGCGGCCCCGGCGGCTCCGGACTGTACTTCCCGGCCCGGATCCCGGACAAGAACCCGCTGTGGGCGAAGGCCGCCACCGCCTACGACTTCGTGGGCTTCGACCCGCGCGGTGTCGGGCACTCGGCCCCCGTCTCCTGCGCCGACCCGCAGGAGTGGGTCAAGGCACCCAAGGCGGACCCGGTCCCGGACAGCGAGGCCGACAAGCGGGCCCAGCGCAAGCTCGCCAAGGAGTACGCCGACGGCTGCCAGGAGCGCAGCGGTGAGCTGCTGCCGCAGCTCACGACGCCCAACGCCGCGCGCGACCTGGACGTGATCCGCGCCGCGCTCGGCGACAAGAAGCTCAACTACCTCGGCGTCTCCTACGGCACCTACATGGGCGCCGTCTACGCCGAACTCTTCCCCCGCCACATCCGCCGGATGATCACCGACAGCATCGTCAACCCGTCCCGGCGCAAGATCTGGTACGACGTCAACCTCGACCAGGACGTGGCCTTCCAGACCCGCTGGAACGACTGGAAGAAGTGGGTGGCCGAGCACGACGACGTCTACGGCATCGGCTCGACGCCCGAGAAGGTCGAGGCGGCGTGGCGGGAGCTGCGCGCCACCGCCAAGAAGCACCCCATCGGCGGGAAGGTCGGTCCGGCCGAACTGCTCGGCGTCTTCCAGAGCGCGCCGTACTACGACTCGGCCTGGGCCCGGGTGGCCTCGGTGTGGTCGGCCTACCTCAACGGCGACGAGCAGCCGCTGATCGAGGCCGGGGCACCGGACATGTCGGACGTCGCGGGCAACAAGGCGAGCGAGAACGGCAACGCCGTCTACAACGCCGTCGAGTGCAACGACGCCAAGTGGCCGAGCAGGTGGCGGACCTGGGACCGGGACAACACCCGGCTGCACACGAAGTATCCCTTCCTCACCTGGGCCAACGCGTGGATGAACTACCCGTGCGCCGTCTGGCCGGTCAAGCAGCACCGGCCGCTGGAGATCCGCGCCAAGACCTCCTACCCGGTGCTGATGGTCCAGGCCACCCGGGACGCCGCCACGCCCTACCCGGGCGGTGTCGAGCTGCACAAGCGGCTCAAGGGCTCCCGCCTGATCACCGAGAAGGGCGCGGGTTCGCACGGCATCACCAACCTGAAGAACCCCTGCATCAACGAGCGCGTCGACGCCTACCTCCTGGAGGGAACCGTCGACCGCAAGGATGTGACCTGCGCTCCGCACGCGACCCCGGAGCCGGTCAAGTCCCCTGCCAAGGCGGCGGCGAAGGCCGAGGCCGCGGCAGTGCCCACGATGGTCCCCTGACGGATCTCGGCGCCGGCGCCGGGGCGGTCCGCCGCTGACGGCGTGTTCGACAGTCCGATCCCGCGTGCGGGCCGGGCCGGATCCGGGATCCGGCCCGGCCCGACCGGTGTCGCCCGGCCTCGCCCGGTCCCGCGCCGCTCGCCCCCGATACGGCGTGACGGCGAATCCTCGGCGGCAGCGGGACCTGCGGGGCCCGACCGGCGGCCCGGACGGCTCCGGGCCCCGGCCTGCGGTCCGACCCGCGGGCCACCTCGAACGGGTCGTCGAGCCGGGCGCGGTGACGGCGCGTCGGGGGCGGTCCAAGCCGCGACGCCGCCGCGCGGGGGCCCGGGTCTCAGCGCTGCCGGCCGCTCCCGGGCTGCTTGCCGCGGGCCCCGTCCCCGGCCTGCGCCGCCTTCGCGTCGGGGGCGTACATGTCCACGTACTCCTGGCCGGACAGCTGCATGATCTCGTGGATGATCTCGTCGGTCACCGCCCGCAGCACTGCGCGCTCGTGCTCCATTCCGGCGAACCGCGAGAAGTCCAGCGGCTCGCCGAACCTGATGGTCACCCGCCCCATGCGGGGCAGTCTGCGACCCGGCGGCTGGAGTTCGAAGGTGCCCACCATGGCGCACGGGATCACCTTCACCCCGGCGCCGAGCGCCATCGCCGCCACCCCGACCCGGCCCTTGTAGAGTCGTCCGTCGTGGGAGCGGGTGCCCTCCGGATAGATGCCGAGCAACTCGCCCTTGCCCAGCACTCCCAGCCCCTCGTCGATGGCCGCCTGTCCGGCGCCCTTTCCGGAGCGGTCGACCGGGATCTGGCCCACGCTGTGGAAGAACGCGGCGGTCAGCCGGCCCTTGAGTCCCGGCCCGGTGAAGTACTCGGCCTTGGCCAGGAAGGTGATCCGGCGCCGGAGGATCGCCGGCATCACGAAGTGGTCGGAGACGGACAGATGGTTCCCCGCCACGATCGCGGGCCCTTCGTCGGGCACGTTCTCCAGGCCCTCGATCCGGGGCCGGAACACGAGCCGCAGCAGCGGCCCCAGCAGCACGTACTTCAGTACGTAATAGAACAAGGGGTCACCTCTGACTCTGCCGGTTCGGCGCAGCGGAGGGTCTTCCGCAGGTCGGACCGGTCCGCGGGGGAGTCGAGGCGCAGCGGGCGGCTGACCGTCCGCGACCGGATCCGATCGGACGCATACTGACTCCTCACCGACTCTTCTGACTGACGATCAGTTGGTGTGATCGGGGACGATGGTAGCGCCTGCGGAGAGAGGCGTCCGGTCGACGCCGATCCCGGGGGACCGGCATCTCCGCACCGAAGCCACCCCCGTACACACCCGGGGCACGTCCACTCCGGGACTTCACGCCGGGCCTTCGCTCCGGGGGCTCAGCGGCCCCCGGCGACGGGCCCGCAGAACCTGGTCAGCTCCGTGGTGAGGCGGTCGGAGAACTCCTCCGGCCGGTCGCTGAGGTAGAAGTGACCGCCGGGGAAGACCTGGAGAGAGATCTCACCGCCCGCCTGCCCGCGCCACGCCTCCGCCTCGGCGACGGAGACACGGGGGTCGGCGTCCCCGACGAAGACACTCAGCGGACACCGGAGCGGAGGTCCGGGCGCCATGCGGTAGGTCTCGATCGCCCGGTAGTCGGCACGGAGGGCGGGCAGGAACATCCTGCGGATCTCCGGATCGTCCAGCAGCGAGTCGTCCGTGCCGCTCAGCCGGCGGATCTCGGCGACGAGACCCTCGTCGTCGCGCTGATGGACGGTCTCCGTGCGCTGCAGGGAAGGCGCCCGGCGGCCGGAGACGATCAGCCCCAGCGGGGACCCGGATCCCGACCGCTCCCGGCGCCGCGCCACCTCGAAGGCGAGAGTCGCACCCATGCTGTGCCCGAACAGCACCAAGGGCATCGCGGGCTCCTGCGGCAGAACCTCACAGACGGCGTCGACCAGCTCGTCCACCGAGGTGAGGCTCGGTTCGGCCAGCCGGTCCTGGCGCCCCGGATACTGCACGGCGTACGCCTCGACGGTGCCCGGCAGGGACTTCAGGAGGGGGAAGAAGAAACCGGCCGAACCTCCGGCGTGCGGGAAGCAGATCAGCCGGGTACGGGCGTTCGGTGCGGCGGCCATGCGGCGCAGCCAGCGGTCGGTGCCACCGGCGCGCGGACCGCCGGAGGAGGTGTGGCCGGTCGCGTTGCCGGACGCCGTGGTCATACGCGCTCCGTCGGAAGGTGTGGGTGTCATGGGCAGATCGGACGCTCTCGCCTCCCAGCCTAGAGGGCGTGACCAACCGGGGGGTACGAGAGGGGAGTTGCCGCCGCCGACGGGGGCACCGCACGTTCCCGGCCGACGGCGCCCCCGGCCGTGCCGAACTCCGCCGCCGACAGGTCGACCCCCTCCGTTCCGCCCCCGATGAGCACGCTCGGGTCCCACCGGACGTGAGCCTCACGGACACCGACGGGCGAGGCCCGCCGGGCCGGACCCGGGTCCCCTTCCTCCCACGGAGCCACCACCGTCCGTGCCGGACCGGCCGAAGTTCTCCAATGCGTGCTTGATCTCGCCGAGGACATCCGCCGCCTCGGCCCCGTCGATCACCCGGTGGTCGAAGGTGAGGGAGAGCGGCAGCACAGGCGCCGCGGTGACCGCGCCGCCGCGCACCACCGGGCGGTCGGCGACAGCGCCCAGGCCCAGGGTGACCGTGGTGCCGCCGACGGAGTGGAACCAGGTGAGGGGCCGGTGTCCCAGGGAGGTGACGGAGAACGTGCCGGTGGTGGCGAGGCGGCGGCGCAACGGCCGCGTTCCCGCCCGGTGGGCGAGCCGCCCCAGCGGCCCCGGCAGCCGCTGCAGGATCCGTACCCCCGCGAACTCCGGCATCGCATCCGGGTCGCCGTCGCGGAAACGAGCCGTGCTCTGAGCGATGTCCCGCAGGCTCATCAGGTGTACGTCCGGCAGCACCGCCGAGAGGACGACGCGGCGCCCGCCCATCCTCTTGTCCAACGCCAGCTTCGCGGCCACGGTGCCGTAGTGGGCGACACGGGGCCGAAGGCCGCCGCGGAGTGCGGCGTTCGCCTCGGGATGGGCGGCCAGCACCCGCGCCGCCGTGTACAGCACGTAGGTGACGGTCGAGTAGCTCCCGCCCGGGTCACCGGCGGCACCGGCCTTCCGGTGGTGCCGCACGGCGGTCATGTCGACCTCCGCTCCCAGGAAGACCGGGGCGCAGGCACGGACCCCCCGCAGGAAGTACGCGGTGTGCCGCCGCTCCCGAGGAAACGGTTCCGCTCTCACTTCCCGGCTCCCGTCATGGTCGGTGGTCCCTTCGGCCCGAGGCTCCGGGTGCCAGCATCCTCGCCGGGGCTACAGCCGCCCTCGGCCCGGGCTCGGCGAACGGGGCCGGCCGGCGAACGGGGCCGGCTCTGCCGGGCTCCCACCCGGAGGTGCGCGCGGCGGCGGGATGACGGCACGGCCGGAGGTGCGCGGCGCGCGGCGGCTGCCCGTCGTGCACCACGGGGCGCTGCTCCGGCGGGCGGTGAAGCGCCATTCGGACCTGGGACTTTCATGCTTAGGGGGCGTGCCGCCCGCCACCGGGGCGGGTGGCGTGGTGTCGCCCCGTGCGGGCGCCTAGTCTCGGCGGCGCTGTTCCCGGGCGAAGGGGCGGGCGCGCGTGCGAGCGCAGTCGACCGGCACGCGTACCGTCCGGTCGGTGGAAAGGGGCGTCCCGTGGCTGTCTACGTCTACGGGCTGGTCGCCGCCTGCTTCCTCGGCCTGGGCTTCGTGCTGCAACAGGACGCCGCCGCCCGTGCACCCACCGCCGATGTGCTCTCCTTCCGGCTGCTCCTGGACCTGGTGCGGGTGCCGCGCTGGCTGCTGGGCATCGGCAGCATGGTCGTCGGCCAGCTCACCAGCGCGTTCGCCCTGATGAAGGGGCATCTGTCCACGGTGGAGCCGCTGCTGGCCACGAACCTGCTCTTCGCGATGCTGTTCGCGCGGCGGCTGAGCAGCCAGCGGTTGGGGTGGTCGGGCTGGGCCGGGGTGGTGCTGCTCAGCGGGGGAGTGACCGCCTTCATCGTGGCGGGCCGGCCGGAGGGCACGGAGTACCAGGCCAGTGCCCTGCGCCACTGGCTGGTGTTCGGCAGTCTCGCCGGGATCGCGCTCGTCCTCGTGCTCATCGCGCGGCATCTCGAACTCTTCAAGGAGCCGCCGCTGCTGGCTGCCGCCGCCGGGGCGCTCTACGGTCTGCAGGACGCCCTGACCCGGGTAGTCGGCGACATCTACAGCGCGTCGGGGGTGATCGGTGTGCTGCTGAGCTGGCAGGCCTACACCATCGTCGGGCTGGCCGTGGTCGGCCTGGTGCTCGTGCAGAGCGCCTTCGAGGGCGGCCCGCTGCGGATGTCGCTGCCGTCTCTCACGGCGGCCGAACCGCTGGCCGGGATCGCCTGCGGGATCGGCTTCCTGGGGGACTCCATCCGGCTCACGCCGGGTGCGCTGGCCGGCGAGGTGATCGGGCTGCTGGCGGTGGTCGTCGGAGTCTTCATTCTGGGGCGCCACCCGGTGCTGCCGTCCGGGAAGCAGCACGACCCCGAGGCGGGCGACGCAGCGGGAGCACCCGGAAGCGGGCAGCGGGAGATCGGCTGACGTCCCTCCCTCCGGTCCCTCCCGGCGGTCCCGGGGCCGGCTCGGCGCCACCGGAGGACGGCGCGGATTCAGGGTGCGGAGGCATAGGTGTCCGCTCGGCGGGGGACCCGGAGACGCACGTGAGAGACGACGGAGACGACGGAAAGGACGTGAGGCACGTGCGAGTGGCCTTTCTCGTCGCGCCCGAGGGCGCTGAGCAGATCGAGCTGACCGACCCGTGGGAGGCCGTCGAGCAGGCGGGCGGCACACCGGTCCTGCTCTCCACCCGCGGGGAGGCCGTCCAGGCGTTCAACCATCTGGACCGGGCCGACACCTTCCCCGTCGGCCAACTCGTCTCCCAGGCCGATCCGACCCGCTTCGACGGGCTCGTGCTGCCCGGCGGCGTCGCCAATCCGGACCTGCTGCGCACCGACAAGAACGCCGTCGGGTTCGTGAGGGGGTTCTTCGACGCGGGGCTGCCCGTGGCCGCGATCTGCCACGCCCCCTGGACCCTGATCGAGGCCGACGTGGTGCGCGGGCGCACCCTGACCTCGTACCCCAGCCTGCGCACCGATATCCGCAACGCGGGCGGCACCTGGGTCGACGAGCAGGTCAAGGTCTGCGACAGCGGCGCCAACAAGCTGATCACCAGCCGCAAGCCGGACGACCTCAAGGCATTCGACAACGCGCTGCTGGCCGAGTTCGCCGCCGGGGGCTGACCGGCGGCCCGTGGCGGCGGGCGCCGACGGACGGTCGGTCGCCCGCGACGTGCGAGAGGCCGGGCCCGCACCCTGCCGAGAGGGTGCGGGCCCGGCCTCTCACTCGTTCACTCGTTCACTCGTTCCGGAGCCGGGATGGTCCGGCATGCGCGTCCGGACGGGCCGTGATCCGGGCGGCCCGCTCCCCGTGCGGCCTCACCCGGTGGCCGCTCATCCGGAGGCCGCTGTGGCCAGGCCGTCGGGCGCCGGGCTCGGCCATGGCAGCCCGCGGCCCGGCCGCGGTCTTCGCCCACCGGGGCCCCGGCTCAGTCCCGGGTCGCGAACACACCCAGGGTGACCAGTCCCAGCACCACCCAGCAGAACCACAGCCATCCGCTGCTCCCCAGTGCCGCGGTGTAGGCCGTCACCACCACCAGGCCCACGACCGTGCACACGGTCATCGCCTTCGTGGACACCGGCATCCGCGTCAACCCAGCCATGACAACCGCCTCCTCCCGGCGGCCCCGGGATGCACGGCGCGCACGCACAGGGGCCGCGGTCGACCTCCATCGTCACCCGTTCGGGGCCCTGTGCGCCACCGCGCCCCCGGGACGGTCGGCCCCGCCCCCTCCGGCCTCCGGCCTCCGGCCCGGGAACGCGGGTGCGGCCCCGAGAGGCGACCCCCGGAGCCCGCGTGGTCACCCCTTGGTCTGCAGCGCGGCGAGGTAGGCGTTGTAGGCCGCCAGCTCCTTGTCGCCGTCCCGGTCGGCCCGGCGGTCACGGCGGCGGGCCTGCCGCTGCTCGGTGACGTACCACTGGAAGACCAGCGCGATCAGCACCAGCACCGAGGGGATCTCGCTGAACGCCCACGCGATGCCACCGGCCGCGTTCTGGTCCGCGAGGGCGCTGACCCCCAGCGAGGCGGGCGGGTCCGCGTAGGTCTCCGTCATCGGTTCGGACGCCATCATCAGCGCGATCCCGAAGAAGGCGTGGAACGGCATCCCCGCGAACAGCTCCAGCATCCGCATCACGTACCCGGGCCGGTGCGGGCCCGGGTCCACGCCCATGATCGGCCAGAAGAAGACCAGCCCCACCGCGAGGAAGTGCACCATCATCGCGATGTGCCCGGCCATGGAGCCCATCAGCAGGTCGAACAGCGGGGTGAAGTAGAGCGCGTACAGGCTGGCGATGAACAGCGGGATGGTGAACGCGGGATGGGAGATCACCCGCACGTAGCGGCTGTGCAGGAGGGCCACCAGCACCTCCCGGGGGCCCCGGCGCATCCCCTGGCTGCGTGCCGCCGAGGGCAGGGCGCGCAGTGCGAGCGTGACGGGCGCGCCCAGCAGCAGCAGGATCGGCGAGAGCATGCTGATCACCATGTGCTGCACCATGTGCACGCTGAAGAGCACCATGCCGTAGTCGTTGAGCCCCGTGCACATCACCAGCGCCACGGTCGCCACACCCGTCGCGAAGCCCACCGTACGGCTCACCGGCCAGGCGTCGCCGCGGCGGCGCAGCCGCACCACACCCCAGCCGTAGAGCGCGAGCGCGAGCAGACAGCCGACCAGGAAGAAGGGCTCACCCGTGAACTCCAGCCCCCGCGCCACCGTGAACGGTGGCAGGTCCATCGTCATGCCGTGCTCGCCGTGATCCATCCGAACTCTCCCGCAACCGACCGATAAGCCCGCACCAGACTAGAACCCGCCCGTGTCGGCCGCCCGCACGGGGGCGGCCGACACGGGCGGGTCGGCACCGCATTCCGGCCGGCAGCGCCGGGCGCGGGTCAGGCGGGCTGTGTCGCCGCGGCGATCCGCTCCTGGCGCAGTGCCTCGTACCAGGTGTCGTCGGTCGGGGGCAGCGCGTTCACGTCGAGCGACAGCTTGATCAGCAGATCGGCGATCTGCGGGTTGCGGGCCAGCACCGGACCGTGCAGGTACGTCCCGAAGACGGTGTCCCGCCAGGCACCCTCCGTCCCGTCGCCGGTCCCGTTGCCGTGGCCGAGCTGTACCCGGGCGAGCGGGCGCACCCCGGGGCCGAGGTGCGTGACGCCCTGGTGGTTCTCGAAGCCGGTGAGCTGGGGGAGGCGCAGCTGCTCGTCGGCGTCGCCGAGGACGTCGCCCACGCACCGCTCGGCCTCGCCGCGGCCGCTGACCACGTCCAGCAGCCCGAGCCCCGCGGAGCGCTCCCCGAGGTCGTTCACGAACTCGTGGCCCATGATCTGGTATCCGGCGCACACCGCGAAGACGATGGCGCCGTTGTCCACGGCCCGGTTCAGCCCGCCGTCCCGCAGCAGCCGCTCGGACGCCAGCCGCTGCGGACGGTCCTCACCGCCGCCGATCAGATAGATGTCGCCGGACGTCGGGATCGGCTGGTCGGAACGGACGTCCAGCCGCTGGACGTCCAGCCCGCGCTGCCGCGCCCGCCGCTCCACCACGAGCGCGTTGCCCTGGTCGCCGTACGTGCTCAGCAGGTCCGGGTAGACCCATACCAGACGCAGACTCGTGTCACTCATGCCGCCAGTCTCCTTGAGCGGGTCGAATGGGTCGGGCGTGCGAGGCCCGAGTCCCCAAGATACGGGTGATCAGTTGCCGACGGCGCGCCGCAGGTCCTGGAACGCGGTGTAGTTCGCGATCGTCTCGATCCGCCCGGGCGGGCAGCGGCGCACCGCGTCCTCGGGGCTCTCGCACACCTGGAAGTCCACACCCGCGACCTCCAGCCGGACCGCGAGGTCGAGCTTGCGGTCGCCGATGACGCAGATCGGGTGCCCGGCCAGCCGCCCGTAGTCGACGTCCCACAGCCACGAGGTGTCGGTGCCGTCGGCGCTGCGCGCGTTCACCGAGAGGATCACCGGGGTGGGCGGCGGGTCGATCAGCGAGAAGGTCTCCAGCCAGCCCGCGGGGTTCTTGGCCAGCAGCAGCCGCATGTCCCGGCCCTGGTACTGGACCACGTCGTACCGTCCCGCGACGGCCTTGACGGCGTACATCCGCTCCAGCGCGACCTGCGGGGGCACCCCGAAGGCGGCGGCCACGGCCGCGGAGGTGGCGGCGTTCGCCTTGTTGGCGCGGCCCGGGAGCTGGAGGTGGATGGGCCAGGCCGCACCGTGCGGGTCCAGGACCTGGTCGCCGGAGAGCGCCCAGGTCGGCGTCGGGCGGCGGAAGCCGCACTCGGCGCAGAACCAGTCGTCGCCGGGACGCTGCATCACCCCGCCGCATGCCGGGCAGGACCAGGCGTCGTCCTTCCACTCCTGGCCCGCGGCGACCCACACCACATTGGGTGAGGAGGAGGCGGCCCAGACCACCAGTGGGTCGTCCGCGTTGGCGATGATCACTGCCTGCTGCCCCGAGAGGCCCTCGCGCCAGCGCTCGGCGAGCATCCGGGTCTCACCGGCGCGGTCGAGCTGGTCACGCGAGAGGTTCAGCAGCGCCATGGCCTTGGGGGTGACGTCCTTGGCCACACCGGACAGATACTTCTCGTCCACCTCGATGACGCCGTAGCGGGCGCTGGAGCCGCCGGCCAGTGCCGAGGTGATACCGGCAGGCATGTTGGCGCCCAGCGCGTTGGAGACCACCTCGCCGTTGGCGCGCAGCGCCTCGGCGATCAGCCGGGTGGTCGTCGTCTTGCCGTTGGTGGCGGACACCAGGATCACGTCCAGGTGCTGGGCGAGCCGCTGCAGCAGGTCGGGGTCGAGTCTGAGCGCCACCTTGCCGCCGATCACCGACCCGCTGCCGCGGCCCGCAGCCCGCGACACCGCCGCGGCCGCCTTGCCCGCCGTCACGGCCAGCCGGGACCGCGGCGACAGCGGCTCCGTGTTGCCTGCCATGTGTGTGAACCTCCTTGCCCCTCGCGTAGAAGAGAAGCCTACCGAGATCCGGCCGCACCCCTGACCGCGCCACCCTGGGAAGATCGGCACCGCGGGCTCCGGCGTAGGCTGGCGGGCATGCGACGCGGCCCCATTCCCGGCAGTACGGGTGCGGTGCATCCGCTGCGCACCTACGGCGACCCGGTGCTGCACACCCCCGGCCGCCCGGTGGACGGGGACGCCCGCCGGGCGCTGCCCGCGCTGGTGGACGACCTGTACGCGTCGATGTACGCGGCCCGCGGGGTCGGGCTGGCCGCCTGCCAGATCGGGGTGCCGCTGCGGGTGTTCGTCTACGACTGCCCCGACGACGAGGACCGACGCCATCGGGGCCATGTGATCAATCCGCGGCTGGTGCGTGTCGAGGGGGTGACCGTGCGCGGTCCCGAAGGCTGCCTCTCGCTGCCCGGCCTCGAGGCCCGCACTCCCCGCGCTGACCTGGCCGTCGTCGAGGGCGAGGACCTGACCGGGGCTCCGGTGCGGATCGAGGGGACCGGCTACTTCGCCCGCTGCCTCCAGCATGAGTGCGACCACCTGGAGGGCCGCATCTACACCGAGCGGCTCACCGGGCCGGCCCGGCGCCGTACGCTGCGGGCGGTGCGCAGGGCGCCGTGGTCGCGCCCGGCTGCGGAGGAACCGGGCCGCGGCTGACGGCTCGTCGCGCAGAGGTGCCGTCCCCGGAGCGGGCCGTCCCCGAAGCGGCCCCGCTCCGGCTCGGAGCCGGACGGCCGCGCGGCGGTCAGAACCGGGCGCTTCCCACCCGGTCGCCCGCCGCGGCCAGCCTGCCCCACAGCAGATCGGCCAGGTGCCGCACCAGCAGGGCCCGGTCGCAGGGCTTCTCGCGCAGCCACCAGTCCCCGGCGGCGTGCATCATGCCGACGATGCCGTGCCCCCACACCCGGGCCAGTTCCTCGCTCTCCGGACCCAGGTCGAGCCGCTCGGCGATCACCTCGCCCAGCTCCTCGCCCAGTTGCCGCAGCAGCGGGGCCGAGTGCTGGCCCACGTCGAACCCCCGCTCGCCGCCGGACGAGCCGCCCTCCGCCGGATGCATCAGGAACCGGTAGACCTGCGGGTGTGCCTCGATGGCGGCCAGATAGGTGTCCAGGGTCGCCTCGACGCGCTCGCGCCGCTCCCGGGGCGCGTCGAGCGCGGCCCGCAGCGAGGTCAGCAGTGCTTCGGTGTGCCGGGAGGCGAGCGCGCGGTAGAGGCCGCCCTTGTCACCGAAGTGCCGGTAGAGGATGGGCTTGGTGATGCCCGCCTCGGCGGCGATCGCGTTCATGGAGGCCCCGGGGCCTTCGCGGAGCACGACCCGTTCTGCGGCCTCCAGCAGCTCCCGGCGGCGCTGCCCGGTGTTCTCGGACCGGTCGGTCCGGTCTGCGGTCCGGTCTGCGGTCCGGTCTGTCGGTGTGGTCCCCATGGTGCTTCTCCCCGCCCCTGTCCGCTGCTCCTGCCGCGCCGAAACGTAACACCCTCACGTGCACGGATGCGGTGGTGAGCGGGAGTTGACAGCCCCTACTCACGGGTAACAGACTGCGGATTACCGATGGTAACGAACCTCTACAGGCGGAGGACCCCGACGATGGCCGAGACCGAGTTCGCACTGGATCTCAACGACGACCAGAAGGAAGTCCGCGACTGGCTCCACGGATTCGCCGCCGACGTGATGCGCCCCGCGGCCGCCGAGTGGGACGAGCGCGAGGAGACCCCCTGGCCGATCATCCAGGAGGCGGCCAAGATCGGCCTCTACTCGCTCGACTTCTACGCCCAGCAGTACTTCGATCCCACCGGCCTCGGCATCCCGATGGCGATGGAGGAGCTGTTCTGGGGCGACGCGGGCATCGCGCTGTCCATCGTCGGCACCGGTCTCGCCGCGGTCGGCGTGCTCGCCAACGGCACCGAGGAGCAGATCGGAACCTGGGTGCCGCAGATGTACGGCGATGCCGCGGACGTGAAGGTCGCCGCCTTCTGCTCGTCCGAGCCGGACGCGGGGTCGGACGTGGCCGCCATGCGCACCCGCGCGAAGTACGACGAGGCCGCCGACGAATGGGTGCTCGACGGCACCAAGACCTGGGCGACCAACGGCGGTATCGCCAACGTCCACGTGGTGGTCGCCAGCGTCGACCCCGACCTCGGATCCAAGGGGCACGCCTCCTTCATCGTCCCGCCCGGCACCCCGGGACTCTCGCAGGGCCAGAAGTTCAAGAAGCACGGCATCCGCGCCTCGCACACCGCCGAAGTCGTCCTCGACGGTGTCCGGGTGCCCGGCCACTGCCTCCTCGGGGGCAAGGAGAAGCTCGACGAGCGCCTCGCCCGCGCCCGCGAGCGGGCCAGGAAGGGCAGCGGCGAGCGGGTCAAGAACGCGGCCATGGCCACCTTCGAGGCGTCCCGCCCCGCGGTCGGCGCCATGGCGGTCGGCACCGCGCGCGCCGCCTACGAGGTCGCGCTCGACTACGCCAGGACACGCGAGCAGTTCGGCCGCCCGATCATCGACAACCAGGGCGTCGCCTTCCAGCTCGCCGACATGCGCACCAGCATCGACGCCGCCCGGCTCCTGGTGTGGCGCGCATCCTGGATGGGGGTGACGGGCCGCAGGTTCGAGTCCGCCGAGGGCTCCATGTCCAAACTGTTCGCCAGCGAGACGGCCAAGAAGGTGACGGCGCAGGCCGTCCAGCTCCTCGGGGGCAACGGCTACACCCGCGAGTACCCGGTGGAGCGGATGCACCGGGACGCGGCCATCTATTCCATCTTCGAGGGCACCAGCGAGATCCAGCGCCTGGTCATTGCCCGCACCCTCGCGGGCATGCCGATCCGCTGAAGCGTCCGTGCAAGGGGACTTGCATGGACCAGTCAGCCCGTGCAGGTCCCCCGGAGGCGGTCGATCCGGGGGACCTGCACGGCGCGGACGGACCAGCCCGGCCACGTCCCGAGCGCCCTCGAAGCCGCCGACCCGCGACCCGCGGCCCGCCACCCGCGCCGCCTGCCAGGAGCACTCCTCACCAACGGCAACGGATCCGGCGAACCCCAGCCCACCGTCGACGGCGCCGGCATCGCGCGGATCTGCCTGCGAACCGGAGCGCGAATCCTCAGCACTTGCTTCGCGGGAACTCTCGGCACTTGCTTCGCGGGAACTCTCGGCCGAAAACATGGAGGATGTCTCGACGCATGTGCCCACACCTGTGCGCCGGCCGCCGTCCCCGCGCTAATGTCGTGTCACTGCGACCAATGGATATTGATCGCTCACAGTCACCTGGCTAGCGCGTCGAGTACCGCGGGTCTGAGTACGAAGGGGTCGGCATGAGTGACCAGCCGTGGACCATCGAAAGCATCCGCGACGCCCTCCGAGACCCCGACCTGGCACAACGCTTCCTCGGCGAGATCAACGAAGCCCCCGCGCATCAGCTCCTGCACGTCTTCGCCAAGTGGGAGAGCATCGCGAAGAACCGGCAGGCAGCCTTCACCGAGAACCAGGACATCATCGCCCGCGAGCAACGCGGCGAAGGCCCCGCTGAAGGATCCGTCGACGTCACCGCCCAGGTCCTCGCAGAAGCTGCCCGAATCCGGTCACGCGGAGCCGCGTGATCTGACAACCTCTACGGGGTGTACAAGCTCCGTCACTCCAACGCGGCCGTCGCCGCCGTCTGGGACAGCCTCCCTACCGACGCCAGGGAAGAACTCGACCTCGCCCTCTTCGACACCATCGAGGACCCCTACGGCGCCACCCAGCCTGTCAACGGCGACAACCCCGCAGACGTCGAGCGCACCCTCACCCTCCGATTCACCTCCGTCACGCTCCTGATCATTGACGCGCCGCCCATCCGACGTGTCTACCTCCGCACCATCGACCTCATCGGCTGAACCCGCCACGAAGCGCTCTCAGGCATGCCGATCCGTTGACCCGTCGCCGTCCGGACCACGCCCGACCCGCGGACGAGCGGCGCAGCCACCGGACCACCAGGGGCCCGGGAGACGAGGTGGTCGCGCGTGGCCGCGGGGTCGCCAGCCCGTAGCCGGCGAAGACCAGCAGCGTCAGCTTCGGATTGAGCAGTTGAGCAGAACGGCGGACCCGGTCATCCGGGACGCCGGGCGCGGAGCGCCCCCCCTCGGCTCGTCCGGCGCTCTCAGCGTGCTGGTGTCCCGCAACGTGCCCCCACGCGCACTCCGCAGCAGACAGGCCGCGTCCGCGTACTTGAGGTCCTGGAAGGCCACCGCGCTGGTGCGGCAGCGCGGCCAGGCCGCAGAGCGTCGCCTGCGCCTGCGGCAGGATGCCGAGCGTGCGGGCCAGGGCCGCCACCAGGCCGGTTCGTCTGCGGTGTGCGAGTCCGTCGCCGAGGGCGTCGCGGTGCTCGCCGGGCTGCTGCCGGCCGCCGGGTCGTCGCGCGGTCCCTGAGGGCTCAGATGCCGGGCCGGTGGCGCAGCGGGTGGTCGGCCGGGATCTGCACCAGGACCAGCCGGTGCCCGTCCGGGTCGGCGATCCACATCTCGATCAGGCCCCAGGGCTCCTGGACGGGCGGGCGCAGGATCTCCGCGCCCGCCGCGCGCAGCTCCTCGTGCGCCGCGGCCGCGTCGGCGACCTGGAGCCAGAGCTGGAGGGTGCGGGAGGGCGGCTCCGTGCTGCGCCCGGAGACCTCCAGGAAGCCGCCGCCCAGGAAGTAGACGGTGCCCCGCTCCGGTCCGGTGCCGAACTCGCGGGCGATCTCCAGGCCGAGCGTCCGCCCGTAGAAGGCCCGCGACCTGTCCGGATCGGTGGGCCGCAGCAATACCCGGCTGCTCAGTACATGCACCATGCCCGCACTCTAGTTCCGCGGTGCTCCGGATAGAGTCGGCTGACATGAGTGACACCGCACAGCGGGGCGGGCTGCCCCTGACTTTCCGGCGTGCCGACGAGGCGGACATCCCGGCTCTGACCGCACTCGTGGAGTCCGCGTACCGGGGCGAGGCGAGTCGGGCGGGCTGGACCACCGAGGCCGATCTGCTCGACGGACAGCGCACCGACCCGGAGGGTGTCGCCGCGGTCGTCCGCGACCCGAAGAGCATCCTGCTGGTCGTCGAGCGGGACGGCGCTCTCGTCGCCTGTTGCCAGCTCGAACACCACGGCGCGGAGGCGTACTTCGGCATGTTCGCCGTCAGTCCGCTGCTGCAGGGCGGCGGCGTCGGCCGCGCGGTCCTGGCCGAGGCGGAGCGCACGGTCCGCGCCGAGTGGGGCACCGAGCGGATGCGGATGCAGGTGATCCGGCAGCGCGAGGAGCTGATCGCCTGGTACGAACGGCGCGGCTACCGCCGCACCGGGGAGCTGAGCCCCTTCCCCTACGGGGACGAGCGGTTCGGTCTGCCGCAGCGGCCCGATCTGGCCTTCGAGCTGCTGGTCAAGCCGCTGGAGTGAACCCCCGCGCGGCTGTACCGTGACCGTGTGCGGACCGGGCCGGGGCCGGCTCGCACGTGGCAGGCCGCGAGGTCAGGAGGCGGCGCCCTCGGGCGCCGGATCACCGTACGGTCCCCCGCCGAGCGGGTGCCGGGCCGCCTGCCCGATCGCGGGCAGGTCGGTGACGACGCCGTCCAGCCCCAGCTCCCGGGCGCGGGCCAGTTCCGCCTCGGTGTTGACCGTCCAGCTGATGACCTGGATCCCGGCGGCATGCGCCCGCTCGACGATGTCGGCCTCCAGGTGCCGCAGCTCGAGCGAGACCATCCCCGCGCCCAGCTCCCGGGCGCGCTCCGGGGCCGTCGGCGAGGAGCGCCCGGCCACCAGCACCAGCGGCATCTGCGGCAGGTGCTCGCGGGTCTCGCGCAGCGCCTCGGCGTGGAAGGAGATGACGGTCACCCGGTCGTGCAGGTCCCGCTTGCTGATCGTCTCGGCGAGCACCCGTGCCGCGGCCCGGTCCTTGATCTCGGCCTGCAGCGGGCTGGACACCGCGTCCACGACCTCGTCGAAGACCGGCACCCGCTCGCCCCGCCCCGCGTCCAGCCGGCGCAGCTCGGCCAGGGTGAGGCCGCCGATCGGCCCGCTGCCGTCGGTGGTGCGGTCCACGTCCGCGTCGTGCATCACCACCAGTTCGCCGTCGCTGCTCAGATGCAGGTCGAGTTCGAGGACGTCGAGCCCTTCGCGTTCGGCGCGGACGAAGGAGCGCAGCGTGTTCTCGGGCTCGACGCCCATCACTCCGCGGTGTCCGACGGTCAGCAGTGGCACGGCGCTCTCGCTTTCGGCGGGGACGGCGGTGGCCGCCACCCTAGGTCATGTCCGCAGGTCCGCGCGTCGGGTGCCCGGCCCACCTCGGGGGCGTCGGCGGTGCCGGCGGGTGTCGCCGAGGGGCTCCGCAGCTCCGCCCGTCCTGCCGCCGTCCCGTGGCCGCCCGTCCCGGGGACCGCGCCCCTTCGCACGGACGACGCCGCGGGCCGGACGCTCCCGGGCCCCGCCCCACGGGCGCCGCGGGTACCCGCCGCGGCCACCCGCCGCGGGCACCGCTCCGGCGGCGGTCCGCATACCGCGCCCAGCGGAGGGAACTGGGAAAGGCGGCGGCGTCACCGGCGCTGCGCCGAAAAAATAACGGTCTACCCCGGGTTCGTGCAGGATATTCTTCTGCATCCTCCCCTTGAGTGCGGACGCCCGTCCGGATACGGTTCTCCTACGCGAGTTTCTCCTGTGGAGGGGTCAACATGACGGAAATTCTTTCGCCCGCGCCCGCACCGGGCGGTGTTTCGCCGTCCTCGGGCGGAGCCGCCGAAAGTGTGGCCGCGCACCCCGCCTGGTCGGTTCTGAAGGCCGCCGTGGAGGCGGTCCGGCCCGCCCAGTCCAAGGACGGCTCGATCGACTTCGACGCCGAGGGCGCTCCTGCCCGGGCGGACATCCGGGCCGAGCTGGACCGGGTGGTGGCCGCCGTGCAGGAGCTCTCCCCGCTCCTGCCGCACGACGCCGACTACCACCGCGCCCTCGTGGCCGACCTGCGCCGCTGGGCCGACGACGGCTTCGGCGTGCCCGACTTCCTCGACTCGCTGCTCGCCTTCCAGCCCGCGGCCGACCGCGCCGACGGCCTCCAGCACCTGGTCGTCTTTCCCATGTACACGCAGAACGGCAACCCGGACCGGAACCTGGAGGCGCTCGTCCTGCGCATGGTCTGGCCCGACTGGCTGGCCGAACTGGAGCGCACCCGCTACGACAACCCGCTCTTCTGCGGGATCACCTTCGAGGACTTCACCGCGGGCTACGACACGCACTCCGCCGTGCTCTTCCCGGAGACCATCGCCGTCCGCGAGGCGCCCGAGCGCTTCACCTGGGGCGGCATCTTCTGCGACCGTGAGGCGGCCCGCTTCCGCCGCGTCGTCGAGGCGGCCTGCGAGGTCACCAGCCTGGAGCTGCCCGAGGACGCCCGCGATCTGCTGGCCGACCAGGAGCGCTGCCAGCAGACCTTCGTCCTGTGGGACATGGTGCACGACCGCACCCACAGCCACGGCGACCTGCCGTTCGACCCGTTCATGATCAAGCAGCGGCAGCCGTTCTGGATGTACGGCCTGGAGGAGCTGCGCTGCGACCTGACCGCCTTCCACGAGGCCGTCAAGCTCGAGGGCGACGGCCTGCCGCAGGGCCGGGACGTGCAGTACGCCGTCATCCTGGAGCGGCTCTTCCGCTTCCCGGTCACCGGAGCGCGCCGGCGCAACTACGACGGCCTCGGCGGGCAGCTCCTGTTCGCCTATCTCCACCAGCACGACGCGCTGCGCTGGCGGGACAACAAGCTCTCCATCGACTGGGACCTCGCCCGCCGGGTCACCGTCGCGCTGCGCGAGGAGATCGAGGAGCTCTACCGCGCCGGTATCGACCGGCCCAAGATCGTCCACTGGTTCAAGGCGTATGAGCTGGTCTCCCGCTACCTGGCCCCGCACCCCGGCTCCACCTGGGCCAAGGGCCCCGACGCGCTGGATCTGACCCTTCCGCCACGCAAGCTGGTCGACGAGGTGCTGCCCGACGAGTTTCCGCTCAGCATGTTCTACGAAGCCCTCGCGAAGAAGCTCCGCGGTGTGATCGCATCGACCGAGGGCATCACCGCGCACGGCCCGGTCCGGGCCGCCGCGTGAGCGGGTCACCCCAGGGGCGCAGCGGTGGGCAGGAGCACGAGGAGGCGACGGAGATGACGGACAGCACGACACGGCGCGGGTACGAGGGGAACGGCGAGGGCAGCCTCCGGGGCCGGGTGGTCGCGGTCGCCGGGGCGGCCGGTCCCGCCGGGCAGGCGACACTGCTGCGGCTCGCGGAGGAGGGTGCCACCGTCGTCGCCTGCGACGCGGACGCGGAGCGCCTCGCCCAGGCCGTGGACGCCGCGCGCTTCGCGCACGGGGGAGCCACCGTGACGGGCGACACCGTCGACCTGCTCAGCCTGGAGGAGACCCGGGCCTGGGCGGACAAGACGGAGAAGGAGTTCGGCCGGATCGACGGCCTGGTGCACCTGGTCGGGGGCTGGCGTGGTTCGTCCTCGTTCGCCGAGACCGACCTGTCCGACTGGGACACCCTGCACAACCTGCTGGTGCGCACCCTCCAGCACACCTCCCTGGCCTTCGAGGGCGCACTCAAGCGCGCGGGTGACGGCCGGTTCCTGCTGATCAGCGCACTGGGTGCCAGCAAGCCGACCGCCGGCAACGCCGCCTACGCCGCCTCCAAGGCAGCGGCCGAGGCGTGGACGCTGGCGCTCGGCGACTCCTTCCGCAAGGCGGGGGGCGAGAGCGGACCGTCGGCCGCCGCTGTCATCCTGGTGGTCAAGGCGCTGGTGCACGACCAGATGCGGGCCGACCGGCCGAACGCGAAGTTCGCGGGCTTCACGGATGTCAAGGACCTCGCCGAGGCCGTCGCCGGCACCTGGAACGAGCCCGCCGAAGAGCTGAACGGAACCCGCCTGTGGCTGACGCCCAACCCCTGAACCGACCCGGCCGCCCCGGGGAGTCGCCGGGCACCGACGCCAAGCGCCGCCACGACCCTCAGATCCGCGGTTTCGCCAGCGACAACTACGCGGGCGCGCACCCCGAGATCCTCGCGGCGCTGGCGCTGGCCAACGGCGGGCACCAGTCGGCCTACGGCGCCGACGACTACACCGAGCACCTCCAGACGGTCGTACGCAGCCACTTCGGGCCGCGCGCCGAGGCGTTCCCGGTCTTCAACGGGACCGGCGCCAACGTCGTCGCGCTGCAGGCCGTCACCGACCGGTGGGGCGCGGTGATCTGCGCCGACACCGCGCACATCCACGTCGACGAGTGCGGGGCGCCCGAGCGGGTCGGCGGTCTCAAGCTGCTCACCGTACCCACGCCGGACGGCAAGCTGACCCCGGAGCTGATCGACCGGGAGGCGTTCGGCTGGGACGACGAGCACCGGGCCATGCCGCAGGTGGTCTCCTTCGCCCAGAACACCGAACTGGGCACGCTCTACACGGTGGAGGAGATCCGCGCCCTGTGCGACCACGCGCACGAGCGGGGGATGCTCGTCCACCTCGACGGGGCGCGGATCGCCAACGCGGCGGCGGCGCTGGACGTCCCGATGCGGGCGTTCACCAACGCGGCGGGTGTGGACATCCTCTCCTTCGGCGGCACCAAGAACGGCATGCTCTTCGGCGAGGCCGTCGTGGTGCTGAATCCGGACGCGGTCCGCCATATGAAGCATCTGCGCAAGCTGTCGATGCAGCTCGCCTCCAAGATGCGCTTCATATCGGTGCAGTTGGAGGCCCTGCTCTCGGGTGACCTGTGGTTGCGCAACGCACGGCACTCCAATGCGATGGCCCAGCGCTTGGCGGCGGGTGTGCGTGAGGTGTCGGGTGTGGATATCCGCTACCCGGTGCAGGCGAACGCCGTCTTCGCACGGTTGCCGCACGAGGTGAGCGAACGCCTGCAGAAGCGCTACCGCTTCTACTTCTGGGACGAGGCGGTGGGCGAGGTGCGCTGGATGTGTGCGTTCGACACCACAGAGCAGGACGTGGACGGCTTTCTCGCCGCGCTCCGCGAGGAGATGGGGCGCTAGCGCACCGGACTTCCCGCATACTCGCCCGAATATTTATGCGGCCCGTCGTAATTGTATTGAGTTACGGCGGGCCGCGCCGTACCCTGGCGCGGCATGAAGCTCACCCCCGTCACCGCGGACGACTCCGCCTACCTCGCCGCCGACGACGTCGTCGACCACACCCATCCCCTGGTGCGGGAGACGGCGGCACGGCTGCGCTCCGGCACCGACGGCGATCCGGCCGCGTACGCCCGTGCCGCCTACGAATTCGTCCGCGACACCATCCCGCACTCCGCCGACGTCGAGGACTGGCGGATCACCTGGCGGGCCTCGGACGTCCTCGCCCAGCGGGTCGGCATCTGCCACGCCAAGTCCCACGCCCTGGTCGCCCTGCTGCGTGCGGAGGGCGTCCCCGCGGGGTTCTGCTACCAGAAGCTGAACGTCCTCCACGGGCTGATCGCGGTGCGGCTCCCCGGCTCGCGGCACTGGGTGCGGCAGGACGCGCGGGGCAACAAGCCGGGAGTGAACGCCCAGTTCAGGCTGGACCGCGAACAGCTCGCCTTCCCGGTGTGGCAGGAGAAGGGGGAGTGCGACTACCCGGTGCTCTACGCCGCGCCGCACCCGGTGGTGGTGCGGGCACTGCGGCAGGCCACGGGTCCGGCGCGGCTGTGGCAGTTGCTCGACACGGCGCTCTAGCCCGGCGGCGGGGGCGGGCCTCCCCGCTCCCACGGGAGGGGAGTCATGGGCGGCCCGCTGCCGCTCCGCCCGCGGCCTCCCGCCGGCCTCTCCCCTGCGAGCGCCGCCCGGGCGGACACACGACGGGCTCCCGCGTCAGCGGCGCGGGGTGCGCAGGTGGATGCGCTCCCCCTGCTTTCCGAAGAGGCTGAGCACCTCGACGTCCCCGCGTCCGGCCGCGCCGAACCAGTGCGGAATCCGGCAGTCGAACTCGGCCGCTTCGCCCGCTCCCGCGACGAAGTCCTGGTCGCCCAGTCGGACGCGGAGCTGCCCGCGGAGCACATAGAGCCACTCGTGGCCCGCGTGGGTCCGCAGATGGGGCTGATCGTCGTGCCCGGGGATGGTCATCTTGTAAGCGCGGGGTTCTCCCTGCTGCCGCGACAGCGGGATCAGCACCCGGCCGTCTTTCTTGGTGGGCTGCTGCGGTACCCGAGGGTCGAGAATCCGGGGCGCGGCCACGACCTCGTCGAGCGGGATGCCGAGCGCACCGGTGATCGGCAGGAGCAGTTCGAGGCTCGGCTTGCGCTGCGCCGACTCCAGCCGCGACAGCGTGCTCGTCGAGATGCCGGTGGCGCGCGCCAGATCGGCCAGGCTGACGCCCTTCTTCTGGCGGGCGCGTCGCAGCCGGGGAGCGATCTGTTCGAGCACGGCGCCGACGCTGGGTTGCGGGTCCATGGACGCAGTCAAACCAATGTGTCCCGGAATCGGCAAGAGACTTTGTCGAAAGTGGAACGTCCTCCCGATTCTGTCGGTGGAGGTGATCCGTTATGGACGCAGCAACCGCTGCAGGAAGTACCTGGGACGCCGTCGTCATCGGCGGCGGGGCCGCCGGTCTGGCGGCCGGGATCGTGCTCGCACGGGCGCGGTTCGCGACGTTGACAGTCGACGGCGGCGCTCCCCGCAACGGGCCCGCCGACCACATGCACGGGTATCCGACCCGGGACGGCATGGCGCCGGGGGAGTTCGTCGCGACCGGGCAGAGCGAGTTCGGCCGGTACGGCGGGACGCTCCTGCGGGCATCGGTGGCCGGGGCGCGGCGCGCCCCGGACGGGACGTTCGAGCTGCGGCTCGGGGACGAGCACGCGGTGCGCACCCGGTCGGTGCTGGTCGCCACCGGGCTGACCGACGAGCTGCCCGACATCCCCGGACTGTCCGAGCGGTGGGCATCCCAGGTGCACCACTGCCCGCACTGCCACGGCTACGAAGTACGGGGACGCGCTCTCGCCGTGCTCGGCAGCCCGATGGCGGCGGTGTCGGTACATCTGGCCGCGCTGCTGCGCCGCTACAGCCCGACGGTGGCGTTCTGCGTCAACGGCGTCGAGGTCGGCGCCGCCGAGCGGCAGCGCCTCACGGCGTACGGGGTGCGCCTGGTCGACGGGCGCGTCACGCGAGTCGGAGCACCCGCCGGTGCCCGGGACGGGGACGCGGTCGCCATCGAGCTGGACGACGGCGAGTCCGTCGTGTGCGAGGCGATCTTCGTGGCGCCCAGCCCCGCGCCGCACGACGCGATCCTGGCCATGCTGGGAGCGGGCAGGGACCCGGTGAGCGGGCTCGTCGCCGTCGACGCGCAGGGCGCCACGGACGTCCCCGGGGTCTGGGCGGCCGGGAACGTGGTCAATCCCCGGGCGCAGGTCGTCACGGCCGCGGGGGCCGGCTCGACCGCCGCCATCAACATGAGCGCCTGGCTCCTCGAGCGGGAGCTGTCCGCCGCGGTCCAGGGCGAGCAGCCGGCCCCGGGGGGTGCGCTCTGATGGCGGGCACCGTGGAGACCTCCCGCACCGGCCGCCACGACAGGCTGCCCCTCGGCGTGTACCTGCTGGGCTTCAGCCTGTTCGCGATGGGAAGCGCGGAGTTCCTGATGGCCGGCGTGCTGCCGGCGGTGGCCGAGGACCTGGACATCACGCTCTCCTCGGCCGGTTTCCTGATCACCGCGTTCGCGCTCGGTGTGGTGGTCGGCGGACCGCCGTTCGCCGTGCTCAGCCTGCACTGGCCCCGCCGCACCGCGCTGGTGGTGACCCAGAGCGTCTTCGCCGGCTGCGTCGCCGTCGGACTGCTGGGCGACTACCGCGTCCTGCTGGTCACCAGGGTGCTCTCGGGCATCGCCTACGCGGGTTACTTCGCCGTCGCGTCGGCCACCGCGATCAGCCTGGTGACGCCGGACCGCAACGCCCGCGCCTCCGGAGTCGTGGTCAGCGGGCTGAGCGTGGCCATGGTCGCCGGCGGTCCCGCGGGCACGCTGCTCAGCCACTTCACCGAGTGGCGCGGCGGTTTCTGGGCCGTCGTGGCCCTGACGGCCGCGGGGATCCTCGGCTGCCTGTCCGGACTCCCCGCCGCCGCTCCGGGCACCGAGCGGTCCGCCGGGCCGAGCGTGCCGCGGGAGCTCGCCACGATGCGGAGACCGGCGCTGTGGGGCATCTACGGGATCACGATCCTCACCACTGCGGCCTACATGATCACATTCAACTACCTGGCGGCGATGCTCGAGGACATCACCGCTCTCTCCGAGGCGGCCGTCCCGGGGGTCCTGGCGCTGTTCGGACTCGGAGCCTTCGTCGGTCTGTCCATCGGCGGCCGTGTCTCCGACCGGCGCCCGCACCTGGCGCTCCTCACCGGCGCTTCGGCGACCGTGCTCCTGTCGGTTGTGATGGTCGCCGCGATCCACCGGGTGTGGGCGGTGGTGCCCACGGTCTTCCTGGCCGGCATCGCCGCGTTCGTCCTGAACCCCGCTCTCTACGGACGGGTCTTCGCCATCGCGGCAGAGGCGCCGACCCTCGCCGGTGCCACCACCGTTTCGGCCTTCCAGTTGGGCATCAGCATCACCCCCGTCCTCGCCGCCGCCTCGCTCGCGCGGGGTGCCGCCCTCACGTCGGTCTGCCTGATCGGGGCCGCCCTCGCCGCGGCCGCCGTGCCGCTCATCCTCCTCGACCGGGCCCGGCAGCTCCGCTCGCGGCGCCTCGCAGTGGCGGACGCGGCCCCGGTCGCCGGCCCCGCGCCGAGCGACGAGGCCGGCCCGGCGCGGGCGGGGGAGGCCGCTCCGCGGTCCGGACCGTCCGCACGAACGCCGTAGCCGGGGGCGCCCCGAGAGCCGGGGCGCCCCCATGGCGGCCCCGGTGGCGGGGACCATGCGGTGCGCCGGGCCGGTCACCCGGTCACTGCGTGCGGGCCTGCGCGGGTGTGGGTGCGCTGCCGCCGAGGTGGGCCGGCAGCCACCAGGTGTCGTCCGGCGTCCGGGGCGTGGCCGGGTAGGCGCGCTGCGCCGTCTCCAGCAGCTCCTGCATCCGCTCGCGCAGCCGCTCGGTGATGCCGCGCACCGACTCGTGCGGCTCCGCCTCGATCGGCTCGCCCACCCGGATTCCGACGGGGAAGTGGTTGCGGCCGAAGTCCCGCTTGTGGCCCTTGGTCCACAGCCGCTGGGTGCCCCACAGGGCCATCGGGACGAGCGGTACCCGGGCGTCCTGTGCCAGCCGGGCCGCGCCGCTCTTGAAGTCCTTCAGAGTGAAGGAAGGGGAGATGGTCGCCTCCGGGAAGACGCCCACGACCTCGCCGGACCGCAGTGCCTGCAGCGCGTGCTCGTACGCGTGCTCGCCTCGCGAGCGGTCCACGGGTATGTGCTTCATGGCGCGCATCAGCGGTCCGGAGACCTTGTGCCGGAAGACCGACTCCTTGGCCATGAAGCGCACCAGCCGTTTTGCGGGGCGTGCCGCGAGGCCGGTGAAGAGGAAGTCCAGGTAGCTGATGTGGTTGCTCACCAGCACGGCGCCGCCGCGGGAGGGCACATGTTCGGTGCCGCGGATGTCGAAGCGCAGGTCGAGAGCCTTGAACCACGCTCGTGCCGCACCGATCACCGGCGGGTAGAGGAGATCTGCCACGTCGGGGTAACCCTTCGTCTCGGGATGCCGGTACTTACGGGGGCGTAACTTCCGACTCCGGCAGATCGTTCCCCAAAGCGTTGCTCCTGGCTACCCTCACGGCAGACTTGTCCGTATGCACGCGGGAATCGCGGTAATCGCAGGAATCACAGGAATGGAGGTCTTCGTGGTGGAGCGGGTGGAGCGGTTGAGCCCCGGGATGATCGGTGCCGGTGCGCGGCTGGGGGAGCGGGCCACCCTCCTGCAGTTCTCCAGCGCCTTCTGCCAGCCCTGCCGTGCCACCCGCCGCACGCTCGCCGAGGTGGCCGCCATGGTCGAGGGCGTCGCGCACCTCGAAATCGACGCCGAGGAGCACCTGGCGCTCGTGCGCGAGCTGGAGGTGACCGGCACACCCATGGTGTTCGTCCTCGACGCCCGGGGCCGGATCGTCAGGCGGGCGACGGGGCAGCCGCGCAAGGCGGACGTCATCGCGGCGCTGGGCGCCGCGGTCGACGCGTCCCAGGCGGCCGCGGATCCGGAGTGATCGAGATCCTGCCCCGGGGCACTCGCTTCGCACCGTCCCGCGTGATGGAGTTGGGCTGTTCCCGCTCCCCGTCGGCGACGGTTGGCAACGTCACAGTTCGGCGGTCTTGAGAACGGGGAACGTGCTGGATGTACTGACGAGTAATATTGTGGACGGACGCCCGGTCCCACCGGACCGGAACCCGTGAGTCGAAGCAGTAGGAGAGCCGGCGTGAGCTTGAGGATCGTTGTCTGTGTGAAGTACGTGCCCGACGCCACCGGTGACCGGCACTTCGCGGAGGACCGGACCACCGACCGCGAGTCGGTCGACGGGCTGCTCTCCGAGCTGGACGAGTACGCCGTCGAGCAGGCCCTGCAGATCGCCGACTCGGACGGGGTCGACGACGCGGAGATCACCGTGCTCACCGTGGGCCCGGAGGACGCCAAGGACGCCCTGCGCAAGGCGCTGTCCATGGGCGCGGACAAGGCCGTGCACGTCGAGGACGACGACCTGCACGGCACCGACGCGCTGGGTACCTCCTACGTCCTGGCCAAGGCCATCGAGAAGACCGGCTACGACCTGGTCGTCTGCGGCATGGCCTCCACCGACGGCACGATGGGCGTGCTGCCCGCGATGCTGGCCGAGCGGCTGGGCGTGCCGCAGGTGACGCTGCTGTCCGAGGTCTCCGTGGCGGACGGCAAGGTGACCGGGCGCCGTGACGGCGACACCGCCACCGAGCAGCTCGAGGCCCCGCTCCCGGCGGTCGCCTCCGTCACCGACCAGTCCGGCGAGGCCCGCTACCCCTCCTTCAAGGGGATCATGGCCGCCAAGAAGAAGCCCGTCGAGTCGCTGGACCTCGACGACCTGGACATCGAGGCCGAAGAGGTCGGCCTGGAAGGCGCCTGGACCAAGGTCGAGGACGTGGCCGAGCGCCCCCCGCGTGCCGCGGGCACCGTCGTCGACGACGAGGGCGAGGGCGGCAAGCAGCTCGCCGCGTTCCTCGCGGAGCGCAAGTTCGTCTGAGGCGGCCCGGCCGCCGCGGCGGCTCCGCCGGAACCGGCCGCACCCTCGTCCCATCGACCTCCCACTGATCTTCCGCAGGAGAGCACCCCATGGCTGAAGTCCTTGTCTACGTCGACCACGTGGACGGCGCCGTCCGCAAGCCCACCCTCGAACTGCTGACCCTCGCCCGCCGGCTGGGCGAACCGGTCGCCGTGCACCTCGGCCCGAACGCCGCGGACGCCGCCAAGACGCTCGGCGAGTACGGCGCCACCCGGGTACTGGCCGCCGACGCCTCCGAATTCGCCGACTACCTCGTCGTCCCGAAGGTGGACGCGCTGCAGGCGGCCTACGACGCCGTCTCGCCCGCCGCCGTGCTGGTGCCCTCCTCCGCGGAGGGCAAGGAGATCGCGGCGCGGCTCGCGGTCCGCCTCGGCTCCGGCATCGTCACCGACGCGGTCGACCTGGAGGCCGGTGACGAGGGCCCGGTGGCCACGCAGTCGGTCTTCGCCGCCGCCTTCACCACCAAGTCCCGGATCACCAGGGGCACTCCGGTCATCACCGTCAAGCCCAACTCGGCCACCCCGGAGGCGGCTCCCGCCGCCGGCGCGGTCGAGGAACTGGCGGTCGGCTTCGGCGACACCGCCACCGGCACCAAGGTCACCTCGCGCACCCCGCGCGAGTCCACCGGCCGCCCCGAGCTGACCGAGGCCGCGATCGTGGTCTCCGGCGGCCGCGGCCTCAACGGCGCCGAGAACTTCCCGCTGATCGAGGGGCTGGCCGACTCGCTGGGCGCCGCGGTGGGCGCCTCCCGCGCGGCGGTAGACGCCGGCTGGTACCCGCACTCCCACCAGGTGGGCCAGACCGGCAAGAGCGTCTCGCCGCAGCTCTACATCGCCACCGGCATCTCCGGTGCGATCCAGCACCGCGCCGGTATGCAGACCTCGAAGACGATCGTGGCCATCAACAAGGACTCCGAGGCCCCGATCTTCGACCTGGTCGACTACGGCGTCGTCGGCGACCTCTTCCAGGTCGTCCCCCAGCTCACCGAGGAGATCAAGGCCCGCAAGGGCTGACGTTCCCCCGGCAGTTCGACGGCTGAGCCCCGCACCGGTCAGGTGCGGGGCTCAGTACGTTCCTGCCGCGCCGCCTCCGGGGGCCGGTTGGGCTCCGCCGGCGGCTTCCGGGGCGTCGGTCAGAAGGCGAAGACGGAACTGCCCTCGACTCGCTTCTGGCAGGCGTTGGCGAAGGTGCGCTCGTAGTTGACGCGCTCGCCCTGCCACACGCCCTGGGCGGTCACCACGATGGGCCGCCATTCCTTGGTGCAGAAGGTCTGCTCGCCGCCCTCCGCCAGGGCGTCGAAGTTCCCACCGGAGGCCCGCAGCCGGGCGCACGCGTCCTGCGCGGCGGGGTGGCTGCCGGACGGGGCCGGCATGCAGTTCAGGGTGACGGCACGCTGGGGTGCCGTGGTCGCGGCGCTCTCGCCGTCCGCGATGGTGAGCACCAGGGCCGAGGGGGCGTACAGCGAGGTGGCCTTGGCAGGCGCGGCCTCGGCGGGTGCTGCCGTGAGCGCGAGGGCGCTGACGGCGCCCGTGACAGCAGCCGCCGTGGTGAGGACGGTGCGCCAGGGTGCGGTCTTCCGCATTGTGTGCTTCCTTCCGCTTTGGGGTAAGTGCCGGATCTATCGGCGAAAGTGAGTTTGCCGAGTCCGCGTGAACAAAGCACATCGACCCCTGCTGTTTCGGTAACGTTTTGCGTTGAATCAGTGGCGCAAAGTGACACCTTTCCGCTCCTGCGGCCTGCGGTGACACCCCCGTCTCGCGCGCTCGTCCCGTCCGGATGGCCTGATCGTCGTGTTTCACGACGACCGGAAACCGTGGTTCGGGCCGGCCCCCGCCCTTCCCGGTGGCTCCGCTGCACCCGCCCCCAGGAGGCCCTTGACTGGCTGGTCAGGCCACCATTAGCGTCACGGCACCGACTTCAACGTTTTGTTGATGTCGGGTCGGAGTGCGGGAGAGGGAGTACAGATGGCGCAGGGCGGGACCGTCGGGACCAGCTTGGGCAGCGGCGTACTGGAAGGGGTGTCCCGGCTGCTGGAGCCGGTGGACGCCGAACTCGCCCGCCGCTACCCGGGGGAGCCGAGCACCCGGCAGCCGGTGCACACCGTCTATGTCCCCGCCGACACCGTTACGCCCGGCACCGTACGGGAATGGGGCGAAACCGCCCGGGCGCTGCTCGACGCCCACGCGCCGGACGCCGCATCCCTCGCCCGAGTCCTCGGCATGGACGAGGCGCTGGCCGGGCCGGTCCACACGCGGATCCAGGACAAGCTGCGCCGGGAGCCCGTGGAGGACCTGCGCATCGACTTCGAGGACGGCTACGGCGTCCGGCCCGACGACGAGGAGGACGCCGCCGCCCTCCGGGCCGCCGCACTGATCGCCGACACCTTCGCCGAAGGCACCCCCGGGCCCGCTCCCGCCTGCGCGGGCATCCGGATGAAGTGCATGGAGGCCGCCGTCCGCGACCGCGGCATCCGCACCCTCGACCTCTTCCTGACCGGCCTCATGGAGGCGGGCGGACTGCCCGGCGGCCTGGTGCTGACCCTGCCGAAGGTGACCTACCCAGAGCAGGTCACCGCGATGGCCCGGCTGTGCGCGGAGTTCGAGCAGGCCCGCGGCCTGGCGCCGGGCCGGATCGGGTTCGAGATCCAGATCGAGACCACGCAGTCGATCCTCGGCGCCGACGGCCGGGCCACCGTCGCCCGGCTGATCGACGCCGCCGAGGGCCGCGCCACCTCACTGCACTACGGCACCTTCGACTACAGCGCCTCGTGCGGAGTCTCCGCCGCCTACCAGGCCATGGACCACCCCGCGGCCGACCACGCCAAGGCCGTGATGCAGGTCGCCGCCGCGGGTACCGGGGTCCGGCTCTCCGACGGCTCCACCAACATCATCCCCACCGGCGACCAGGAGCAGGTCCACGACGCCTGGCGGCTGCACCACTCGCTGGTCAGGCGCTCGTTGTCGCGCGCCTACTACCAGGGCTGGGACATGCACCCCGGCCATCTGCCCACCCGCTACGCCGCCGTGTACGCCTTCTACCGCGAGGGCATGCGGCGGGCCGGTGAACGGCTGGCCGCCTATGTCGAGCAGGCCGGGGGCGAGGTGATGGACGAGCCGGCGACCGCCCGCGCCCTCAGCGGCTATCTGCTGCGCGGCCTCGACTGCGGCGCGCTCGACGCGGCCGAGGTCACCGCGGTCTCCGGGCTCGACCGCTCCGGGCTCGACCGCCTAGCGGGCCGCTGAGCCCGTCCGTTCTCCGGGCGGCCGCCCAGGTCTCGCGCGGCCGCCCGGGCCCCGCCGCGCCGGGCACGCTGCGCGGCCGGAAGGGCTGCCCGGGCGCTGCGGCCGGGAGGGCCAGGTCCGCGCCGTGCCGTCGATCGGCGCAGGGTGTCCGTTCCGCCGCCCCCGGCGGAACGCGCCCGGTCAGATGCCGGCGCTCAGCCGCTCCCAGTCGTCGGCCAGAGCGGTCAGCTCGCGCAGCAGCCGTTCGCGGTCCGCGGGCTCGTAGGGGGCCAGGAGCCGCTCGTTGAGCTCCCGCGCCCGACCGTCGGCCTCGCGGAGCGCCCGTTCGCCCTCCGCCGTGAGGAAGAGCAGCTTGCGGCGCCCGTCCGCCGCCGCGGTCCGCCGCTCCAGCAGCCCGCGATCCTCCAGGCGCCGGGCCAGGTCCGCCATGGTGGAGGTGTCCAGGGCGACGGCGGAGGCCAGCGACCTCTGGTCGCAGCCGGGGCTGACCCCCACCGTCGTCAGGACGGCGAACTGCGGTCCGGTCAGTGTCGGGCCGACCGTCCGCAGCCACCCCGCGAGATACGCCTGATGAAGGCGCCGCACCTGGTAGCCGGGCGCCGCGGTGAGCACGGCGGGAGCGGACGGGGTGGCGGGCGCCGTCGCGGAGGCCGCCGCTGGTGTCCCTTCCGGGGTCTTCTCAGCCATGTACCCACTTAAGCACGGGAGTTGGGAACGCCGGCGGCCCCGTCCGTACCGCGGGAGACAGCGGCGCCGGCGCGCCGGCGCCGCTGTCTCCCGCGGTACGACGCTCCGCCGTCCCCCCACTGGCGGCGCGCTCAGCCGCTCGGCGGGATCTCGCCCGAGCCACGGGCGATCAGCGTCGTGGGGCGCGAGACGGTACGGGGTTCGTCGTCGGCGCCGTCCAGCCGCCTGAAGAGCAGTTCGGCCGCGCTGCGACCGAGGTCGGCCGGGTCCTGGGCGACGACCGTGACCGGCGGTGAGAGCAGATCGGCCAGCTCGAAGTCGTCGAACCCCACCAGCGCCACCGGCCGCTCCCGCCGCTCGGGCGCGGCCAGCACCCGCACGAGCGTGACCGTCACCCGGTTGTTGCCCGAGAAGAACGCGGTCACCGGCTCACCGCCGCGGCCGCCCTCCAGCATCCGGACCGCGTCGGCCCGCACCCGGTCGGCGTGGGTGCCGCCGGGTGCCACCCAGGACTCCGTCACCGGCAGCCCCGCCTCGGCCATCGCGGCCCGGTAGCCGCGCAGCCGCTCCTCCGCGGTGTGGATCCCCGGCCGGTCGCCGATGTACCCGATCCGCCGGTGCCCGTGGGCGATCAGATGGGCGACGCCCTCGCGTGCGCCCTCGAAGTTGTCGGAGAGCACCAGGTCCGCGGCTATCCGCCCCGGGGGCCGGTCGACGAAGACGGTGGCGACACCCGCGGCGATCTCGGGGGCCAGATAGCGGTGGTCGTCGCTGGCCGGGATGATCACCAGGCCGTCGACGCGGCGGGCGCACAGTGCCAGCGCGAGTTCCTGTTCCCGCTCCGGGTCCTCCGCGCTGGACCCGTTGATCAGCAGCGCCCCGTGCGCGCGGGCGACCTCCTCCACCGCGCGGCTGAGCGGGGAGTAGAACGGGTCGGCGAGGTCCTCCAGCACCAGGCCGATGCTGGCCGTGGTCCCCTTGCGCAGCACGCGGGCACTGTCGTTGCGCCGGAAGCCGAGCGAGGTGATGGCCTCCTGCACCCGCTGTTCGGTGTCCTGGGAGACCCCCGCCTCGCCGTTGACGACCCGTGAGACGGTCTTGAGGCCGACGCCCGCCTGGGCGGCCACGTCCTTCATCGTCGGCCGGCCCCCGTGGCGGCGCCCGCCGTGGCGCGCTCCTGCGGCGTGGAGGCTCGCGGGGAGCGGGGGGCGGGCGGGATCGGAGGCGTCGGCGGCCACGGGTGCTGTCCTTGTCCTGGGGAGCGGAGGTCGGCGCGGTGCGGGGTGGTGGGCGGCGGGTACTGTCCGGCGGTGAGGAGTGCGCCGGCCCTGCGGGCAGGTTCGGTGATCGCGGTACGGAGCAGCATAGCGGCGTCGGCGCGGCAAGTCTGGACAACGTTGTCAGATCACGGAAGTCTTGCAAGACTTGTGCGGTCCGCCCCGCGCACCGTGCGGGCCCGCCACCGCACGCGCAGGAGCCGACCGCCCATGCCCAACGACCTCGTCGCCGCGCTCGACATCGGTGGCACCAAGATCGCGGGTGCCCTGGTGGACAGCGGTGGCGGGCTCCTGGCCCGCACCCAGCGGCCCACCCCCGCGCAGGAGAGCGCCGAGCGGATGGCCGCGACCGTGGACGAGGTGCTCGGCGAACTGACCACAACCCCGCACTGGTACCGCGTCGGCGCGGTCGGCATCGGCAGCGCGGGCCCCGTGGACGCCAAGGCCGGCACCGTCAGCCCGGTCAACATCCCCGCCTGGCGCGCCCACCCGCTCGTCGCCGGCGTCCGTGAGCGGGCGGGCGGCCTCCCCGTCGCGCTCATCGGCGACGGCCCGGCGATCGCCGCGGCCGAACACTGGCAGGGTGCCGCCAAGGGCCACTCCGACGCCCTGTGCATGGTCGTCTCCACGGGCGTCGGCGGGGGCCTGATCCTGGGAGGCGCCCTCCATCCGGGGCCCACCGGGAACGCCGGCCACATCGGGCACATCAGCGTCGACATGGACGGGGGCCTGTGCCCCTGCGGCTCCTACGGCTGCGTCGAGACCGTCGCCAGCGGCACCAACATCGCGCGCCGCGCCCTGCAGGCCGGCTGGCGCCCCGGGCCCGACCAGGACGCCACCGCCGCGGGCGTGGCCGCCGCCGCCCGCGCGGGCGACCCGCCCGCCCGCGCCGCCTTCGAACGGGCCGCTCGCGCGCTGGCGGCCGCCATCGCCGCCACCGCCACCCTCGTCGAGGTCGAGATCGCGGTCGTCGGCGGCGGCGTCGCCCGCGCGGGCGAGGTGCTCTTCGCCCCGCTGCGTACGGAACTCCAGCGGTACGCGACCCTGCCCTACATCCAGGACCTCGCACTGGCCCCCGCCGCCACCGGTACCGACGCCGGGCTGATCGGCGCGGGCGCTGCGGGCTGGAGGCTGCTGGAGACCGGCACCGTCTGAGCCGCCCCGCCCCCGCCCCCGGCCGCAGGCCCGGGTCAGGGAAGCCGGTCCCGCCCTCCGGCACCGGGCCCTGCGCGCCCGGACCCCGAGCCGTGGTCCTCCGGCCCGTGGTCCTCCGGCCCGTGGTCCTCCGGCCCGCGGTCCCCCGGGCCGGGGGAGGCCGGAGGGCGCGGCTCCGCCGCCGCGGCGCGGACGTACGCCGCGGGGGAGACGCCCACCGCCGCGGTGAAGTCGCGGATGAGGTGGGACTGGTCGCTGTAGCCGAGCTCGGCGGCGAGCCGGGCCCAGTCCGTTCCGGGGCCGCCGGCGCGCTCCATCGCCTCGTGGACCCGGTACCGCAGGATCGTCCACTTCGGGGTGACCCCGATGTACGTGGCGAACAGCCGCTGGAGACTCCGCACCGAGCGGCCCCCGGCCGCGGCGAGGTGCTCGACCCGTAGCACCGAGCGGTCCGTGCGCACCCGGTGCGCCAGGGCCATGGCCTGTTCGGCCGCCGGGTCAGCGGCAGGGCGCAGGGAGAGCAGGAAGGCGTCGAGCGCGGCCACCCGCTCCCCCTCCCGGTCCGGGGCCAGCACCAGGGCCGGCAGCGCGGCGCCGTGCGGGCCGAACGCCTCGTCGAGCGCGAGCCCTCCACCGGTGAGCTGGGTGAGGGGGCGTGGCGCGGCCAGGAAGGGCCGGAACCCGCCGGGCCGGAACTGCACCCCGACAACCCGTCCGACGGACTCGAGTTCGGTGCAGAAGACGCCGGTGCCCACCCCGGACACCAGCCCCGTCGCCGGTGCCGCATCCGCAGGGCCGCGCCGTTCGAGGACGAGATTGACGCACGGGTGCGGTACGACCCGGGCGACGTAGGGCTGCTCCAGATTCCAGTCGATCAGCCAGTAGTGCTCGATCCAGCGGCGCAGCGGTTCGGCCGGGAGCCTGCGCCGGAAGTCGACCCGCGCCAGCAGGCCGGGGGCCTGCACGATGCCCCGGGTGTCCCGGCGGGGGGCCTCGCCGGCTTCGCCGTCGCCGGGGCCCGTGCTCCCGCTTCCCGTGCTCCCGCTTCCCGTGGGACCGCTGCGACCTGCCATGACGCGGATGCTATGTCGTGTTTCTTCAAGTCGCCGCCGCGGGCCCGGCCTAGCGTGGCGGTATGGCGAACACGATCTCCCCTCTCATCGACAGCGCGGCCCGTGCGACCGACCCCGTGGTCCGCGGGGTGCGGGACGAGCAGCTGAGCCTGCCCACGCCGTGTGCCGACTACGATGTGCGGGCCCTGCTCAATCACCTCTTCCACGTCGTCATCGGCTTCCAGGCGCTGGCCGGCCGGGGCACCGCGGACTTCAGCAGCACCCCTGACCGGCTCACGGGGGACTGGCGCGCCCGCTTCCGGGAGGAGACGGTCGAGCTGGCAAAGGCGTGGTCGGCCCCCGACGCGCTGGAGGGTGTCTCCCAGGGCATGGGGCTGCCGCAGCGCACTGTCGCGCACATGGTGATGGGCGATCTGCTGGTGCACGGCTGGGACCTCGCCCGCGCGACGGACCAGGACTACCGGCCCGATCCGGCCGCGCTCGACGAAGCCGGGCCCGCCTTCGCGGAGATGGCGCCCATGGCCCGCAAAGCGGGGGTCTTCGGCGAGGAGATCCCGCCGCCTCCCGGTGCCACCCCCTTCGAACGGCTGCTCATGCTCTCCGGCCGCGACCCCGGCTGGTCCTCCCGCTGACGCCGATCGCGCCGTTCCCCGCAGCCGGCGGCGGCCGCCCGCCGCTCGGCTCTCCGACGGTCCGGCGACCGGCGGCCGGGCCGCCGCCGGGCCACCGCCCGGATCAGGGTCGGAATACCTCCGTCCGTGGACACTGATCCCCCTCTCGGGGGTCGCACGCGCCTGCCGTACGCGCCGGGGCGCGGGCGCCGTGCCTCGTTCAGCGCCGGGAGAGCCGCCCCGGCGCGTTTCCCGCACCGGGTGATGCGGGCAACTGAACGGGGACAACGGATGAGGGGGAAACACCGTGATCGTCTGGCTGAACGGCGCTTTCGGCGCGGGCAAGACCACTGCGGCGTACGAACTCCTGGACCTGCTCCCAGGCAGCACGCTCTACGATCCCGAAGTCATCGGCGCGGAACTGCGCTGGATGCTGCCGAAGGAACACCTGGCACAGGTAGCCGACTTCCAGGACCTGCGCTCGTGGCGGCGGCTCGTGGCGGACACGGCCGCCGCTCTGCTGAGCGAGGTCCCCGGGCCGCTGATCACACCCATGACGCTGCTGCGCCGCGCATACCGGGACGAGATGTTCGGCGCCTTCGCCGCGCGCCGCATCCCCGTACGGCACCTGCTGCTGCACGCCGAGGAGGCCGTGCTGCGCGAGCGGATCGACACCCGCGCCGCCGCGGACGGCGGTACCACCAGAGCCTGGTGCCTGAGTCATCTGCGTCCCTACCAGGAGGCGCTGCCCTGGATCGAGTCGGAGGCACACACCATCGACACCACCCACCTCGGTCCGCGGCACACCGCCGAGCGCCTCGCCGAGGCGATCGGCGCGGGGGAGGGCGCGGTGGACATCGTGCAGACCCCCGAGCCGACGGCCGAGACGGTCGCCGCCGGAATCCTGCTGTTCGACGACCGCGACCGGGTGCTGCTCGTCGACCCGACCTACAAGCCCGGCTGGGAGTTCCCCGGCGGCGTCGTGGAGCGCGGGGAGGCCCCCAGCGCCGCCGGGGTGCGCGAGGTGTTCGAGGAACTCGGGCTGCGGCTGACGGGTGAGCTCGGGCTGCTCGTCGCCGACTGGGAACCGCCGCAGCCGCCGGGGTTCGGCGGGATGCGGCTGCTCTTCGACGGTGGACGGCTCACCCCGGGGGAGGCCGCAGCGCTTCTGCTGCCCAGCGCCGAACTCCGTGGCTGGCGGTTCGTCACCGAGGGCGAGGCCGCGGAACTGCTGCCTCCGGTGCGACTGGAGCGGCTCCGCTGCGCCCTGCGGGCCCGCCGCGCGGGACAGCCGCTGTACCTGGAGGGCGGCGTCCCGACCGGCGCGGCCGATCCGGGCAAGCTGCTGCGCTGAGCCGGGCCCTCCCTTCCTCGCCCGGCGGCGCCCCGGCGGCAGCCTCTCCGCCGTCCGGGTCGGCCCCTGGTGCCGGGCCGGGGCTGGCCCGGCACCAGGGGCCGCCTCCCGGCGCTCGGCGACGGCCTTCCGTGCTGTGCGCCGTAGCGGGAGCCGGTGCCGGTCCACGGCAGATTTACGGCAGGTCCACGGGGGATCCACGGCGGATCCGGGGCGGCCTTCGGCTGACCCGCGTCCGGGTCCGCCGCGGACACCAGGGGTTCGGGACTGCGCCCGGGACCGGGCTCAGGCTCCTGCGGCCTGCTCCGCGTAGCCGCGCAGGAACAGCGCCTCGGCCACCGCCATCCGCTCCAGTTCGCGCGGGTCCACGCTCTCGTTGACGGCGTGGATCTGCGCCTCGGGCTCGCTCAGTCCGATGAGCAGGATCTCGGCGTCCGGGTAGAGCGCGTCCAGTGCGTTGCACAGCGGGATCGAGCCGCCCATCCCCGCGACCTGCATCTCCTGCCCGTCGTAGGCCGTGCTCAGTGCCGCGGCCATCGCGGTGTACGCCGGGCTGGAGGTGTCCGCGGTGAAGGGCTGGCCCTTGCCCACGACCTCCGTCGACACCCGCGCCTGCCACGGCACGTGCGACTCCACGTGCGCCACCAGCAGTTCGATGGCCTTCTCCACATCCGTGCCCGGCGGGATCCGCAGCGAGACCAGCGCACGTGCCGATGCGTGCACCGAGGGGGTCGCACCGACCACGGGCGGGCAGTCGATGCCCAGGACCGTCACCGCGGGCCGTGCCCACAACCGGTCGGCGACGGCCCCGCCGCCGCTCAGCCCGACCCCGTCCAGCACCTTGGCGTCCCGCCGGAAGTCCTCCTCCGGATAGGCCATCCCCTCCCACCGGGAGTCCGCGGCCAGGCCGTCGACGACGGTGTTGCCCTCGGCGTCCCGCAGCGAGTCGAGCGTACGGAGCAGCGCGGCCAGCGCGTCGGGCGCCGCTCCGCCGAACAGCCCCGAGTGCAGATTGCCTTCGAGGGTGTCCACCTGGACCCGCAGCAGAGTCATACCGCGCAGGGAAGCCGTCACGGTCGGCAGACCGCAGCGGAAGTTGCCCGCGTCCCCGATGACGATGGTGTCCGCCGCCAGCAGTTCGGGGTGCTGTCGCGCGTACTGCTCCAGACCGCCGGTGCCCTGCTCCTCGGAGCCCTCCACGACCATCTTCACCGAGACGGGCAGCCCCCCGTTCTCCCGCACGGCCCGCAGGGCCAGCAGGTGCATGATGAACCCGCCCTTGCAGTCCGCCGCGCCCCGTCCGTACCAGCGGCCGTCGTCGCCGTCGGTGAGCTCGAACGGCGGCGTGTGCCAGGCCGCTTCGTCCAGCGGCGGCTGCACGTCGTAGTGTGCGTACAGCAGCACCGTGGGGGCTCCCGCCGGGCCGGGCAGGAATCCGTACACGGAACGGGTGCCGTCCGGCGTCTCGAGGGCGGCCACGTCCTGGAAGCCCTCGGCGCGCAGCGCCTCCGCGACCCAGTCGGCCGCGCCCTCGCACTCACTCCTGGGGAACTGCTCCGGATCCGCCACCGAGCGGAAGGCCACCAGCTCGGCGAGTTCCGTCCGCGCCCGCGGCATCAGCGAGGCGACCGTCGCGGCGACTCCCTGTCCGGCGCCGGAGTCGGAGCCGGAGCCGGAGCCCGGTGCTGCCGGTCCGGAGTACGCGGAGGAAGTAGACGAAGCGGATGAGTGAGGCATAGCCGTCGGGTCGGACGGGGGGTGCTGCATGGGAACGCTCCTTGTGGGCGCGACGTTGGCACACGTGTACGGAGACATGTGTATCGCACATGGGCGGGCCCGTAGGATGCGGTGGGCCATCCGTACGCCGAGGTCAAGCGGGAGCACAACACATCGTGAGCAGCGAGCACGCAGCCGGGAACGAGGACGTCGAGCCTTCGGAGAGCTCCGGGGCGGATCAGGCGGACCAGCCCCTCGAAGGGAGCGCGGCGGGCGGCGGCGAAGAGCGCCCCGTCTGGGACGTGGTCGTGGTCGGCGCCGGGCCCGCCGGGGCCGCGGCCGCCTACGCGGCCGCGGTCGCGGGCCGCAGCGTGCTGCTGCTGGAGAAGGCCGAACTGCCGCGCTACAAGACCTGCGGCGGCGGCATCATCGGCCCCTCCCGCGACGCGCTGCCCCCCGGCTTCGACCTGCCGCTGCGGGAGCGCGTGCACGCCGTGACCTTCGCGCTCAACGGCAAGCTGTCCCGTACCCGGCGCTCGCGCAACATGCTCTTCGGGCTCGTCAACCGGGACGAGTTCGACAACGGCCTGGTCGAGTCCGCGGTCAAGGCCGGTGCGGAGATCCGTACCGGCACCTCGGTCTCCCGGGTCGAACAGCACGGCCCGGCCGTGCCCGACCGCCGCACGGTCGCCGTCGTCCTGGCGGGAGAGGAGCAGCCCGTCCTCGCCCGCGCCGTGGTCGGCGCCGACGGCAGCGCCAGCCGGATAGGCGCCCACGTCGGGGTCCGGATGGACCAGGTCGATCTCGGCCTGGAGGCCGAGATCCCGGTCCCGGAGAGCGTCGCGGAGGACTGGGCGGGGCGGGTGCTGGTGGACTGGGGTCCGCTCCCCGGCAGTTACGGCTGGGTCTTCCCCAAGGGCGACACCCTCACCGTGGGAGTCATCTCGGCACGCGGCGAGGGCGCTGCCACCAAGCGCTACCTCGACGACTTCATCGGCCGCCTCGGTCTGGCCGGTTTCGAACCCCGCGTCTCCTCCGGCCATCTGACCCGCTGCCGGGCCGAGGACTCGCCGCTCTCCCGCGGCCGGGTGCTGGTCTGCGGGGATGCGGCCGGTCTGCTGGAGCCCTGGACCCGTGAGGGCATCTCCTTCGCGCTGCGCTCGGGACGCCTGGCGGGGGAGTGGGCCGTCCGGATCGCCGAGGCGCACGACGCGGTGGACGCGCGTCGGCAGGCCCTCAACTACGCCTTCGCGATCAAGGCCGGTCTCGGCGTCGAGATGGCGGTGGGACGGCGGCTGCTGCGGATCTTCTCCCGCCGCCCCGGGGTCTTCCACGCCGCGCTCACCGGATTCCGCCCCGCGTGGAACGTCTTCGCCCGTTTCGCCCGCGGCGCCACCTCCCTGGCCGAGGTCGTCCGGGTCCACCCGCTCGCCCGGCGGGCGCTGGACACCTTCGACCGGCGCGAGGCCGCGGAGGCCCGGGCGACGGACGGCGCGTCCGCATCCGCAGCAGTGGACTCCGCGTCCGGAGCCGGTGGCGGCGACACTCCCGGCGGACGCGAGGGACGGGACGGCGGTGACGGCGGCGGGGGCGACGAGCCGACCGCGGGAGGCCGCCCGGCGTAGTTGCGCGACTGCCGCCTCGGGGCGGACGGTCCGCTGCCGACGGTCCCGGGTGCCGTGGGTGCGGCGCCGGCCGGCACCGTGCGGGGCCCGGAGGGGCCACAGCGCCCGGGCTCCACGGCTCGCACGGGTCCCGGCCGTCTCCGTGCTCCGTCCTGGGCCCGGTGGTCTGCGAAGGCTCGGCCGGCTGTGCGGTCCGCGGGAGGGGCGCGCACCGCGGGGTGTCCCGAGCGGTGACGCGTCGTGCACGGAGCGTACGGCCCCCGTGCGCCCGGCCGGTGCGCCCCTCAGTCGGTCAGGGTGAGCCGGAAGACGGGATGGCGGTCCGCCACCGCCCGGATCTCCTCGTCGGGGGAGTCCGGGCCCACCTCGAAGAACGCCCCGACCTCCCACTTCCACTTGCGCAGATAGGCCCGCAGGATCTCCGGCTTCTCCGCGTCGGGCACCTCGACGGCGGTGAAGTGCCGGCCCCGTCGGCCGTGGAACAGGTCGCCGCCGCCCGCGGCCCGCATGTTGCGCGTCCACTGGACGTGCCCGCGGGCCGCGACCAGGTAGAGCCCGCCCTCGTGCCGGAGCGGGTTGACCGGTGTGCGGCGCCACTCGCCGCTCTTGCGGCCCTTGACCGCCAGTACACGTGAACCCACCAGGCTGACACCCCTCCTGGAGAGCCAGGAGACGGTCCGGTTCAGCACCTTGTTGGTGAACCAGCCGGGGCGCTTGACGTACGGCTCGGGTGACATCGGTGTCCTCCGTCGAGGAGTGGTCGGGTGGGCGGGAAGCGGACCGGCAGGGTGCCCAGTCGTCGAATCGATGATCCGAATCGAGAGCACTGCTCTCGTCGTGAAGCAGTGTTGCACTTCCAGTGCTCCAAAACAAGAGCAGTGCTCTCGCGGAGGGCGGGCCCCCGGGACCCCTGGAACTCACCCTCCTGACGCCGCGGGCAACTCCACGGTGATCCGGAGCCCGCCGGCCGGGCGCGGGGTGAGGGTGAGGGTCCCCTCGTGCGCCTCGGCCACGGTCTTGACGATGGCCAGGCCCAGCCCGACGCCTGCCTGGTCGGTGCGGACGCGCTCGGTGCCGCGCCGGAAGGGCTCGGTGAGGGTCGCGACCAGTTGCGGGGTGAGCCGCTCCCCGGAGTTCTCGACGGTGAGCACCACGGACCCGGGCCGGACGCCGGTGTGCACCCGCACGGTGCCTCCTTCCGGGCCCTCTTCCGGCACGTTGTGGACGATCGCGTTGTGCACGAGGTTCGTGGTGAGCTGCAGCAGGAGCGCGGGCGAACCGCTCGTGCGGGCGATGTCGCCGCTGGTCTCCAGGGTGACGCCGTGCTTCTCGGCGAGCGGGTGCAGCGCTTCGGCTGCTTCTTCCGCGACGAGGGACAGGTCGACGTCCTCCCGGGTGAAGGACCGCCGGCTGGCCCGGCTGAGGAGCAGCAGTGCCTCGGTGAGGTCGATGGCCCGGGTGTTGACGGTGTGCAGGCGGTCGACGAGTTCCCCGGTGTCGTGGTGCGGATCGGCGCGGGCGACGTCGAGGAGCGTCTTCGAGATCGCCAGCGGGGTACGCAGCTCGTGCGAGGCGTTGGCGGCGAACCTCTGCTGTTCCGCGACGTGTGCTTCGAGCTGCGAGAGCATCGTGTCGAAGGCGTCGGCCAGTTCGCGGAACTCGTCCCTGCGGCCCGGCAGCCGGATCCGGTGGGACAGCGCTCCGGCCGCTGCCGTGCGGGTGGCATGGGTGATGCGGTCCAGCGGGGCGAGCATGCGTCCGGCGAGGACCCATCCTCCCAGGAGGCCGAACACCAGGAGGAACACCATCACAGCGGCTGCCGTCGGGGCGAAGTCGCGCACGAAGAGGGTGCCCGGCGTGAGTCGTACCGCCCCCGATTCATTGGTCTGCAGCCATCCCTGCCGCAGCAGGAACACTCCCACGGCGACGAGCAGCAGGGCACCGGCGAGCATGAGGAATCCGGCGTAGCTGAGGGTGAGTTTGAGGCGGACGCTCAAGCCGGGCTGCCTAGCCACGGTCGGCACCACCGTGCCCGGCGGCGGGTGCTGTGTCGATCCGGTAGCCGACGCCCGGCACGGTGGCGATGATCCAGGGTTCGCCGAGGCGTTTGCGCAGCGCGGAGACCGTGATGCGGACAGCGTTGGTGAACGGGTCGGCGTTCTCGTCCCACGCGCGCTCCAGCAACTCCTCGGCGCTGACGACCCCGCCCTCGGCGGCGACGAGGATGTCGAGGACCGCGAACTGCTTGCGGGTGAGGGCGATGTAGCGGTCGTCGCGGTAGACCTCGCGGCGGAACGGATCGAGACGCAGGCCCGCGATCTCCCGTACGGGAGGCCGGTTGTGGCCGCGCCGGCGGTCGAGGGCCCGCAGTCTGAGCACCAGCTCCAGGAGCTCGAAGGGCTTGGTGAGGTAGTCGTCGGCGCCGAGTTCGAACCCGGACGCCTTGTCGTCGAGGCGGTCGGCGGCGGTGAGCATGAGGACGGGTATGCCGCTGCCGGAGGCGACGATGCGTCTGGTGATCTCGTCACCGGATGGGCCGGGAATGTCGCGATCGAGGACGGCGATGTCGTAGGTGTTGATGCCGAGCAGTTCCATGGCGGTCTCGCCGTCACCGGCGATGTCGGCCGCGATCGCTTCCAGGCGCAGGCCGTCGCGGATCGCATCGGCCAGATAGGGCTCATCCTCGACGAGCAAGACACGCATGCGTCGAGGATACGAGTCGGCACATATCGTCCGCGTATCGAAAATCGCATACGTGCCGGCAACACCCGGTTGTCTTCACTCGCGGTATGTTCCGACTCCAGCCCCCGGCAGGGAAACCGCCCCCTCGTGCTCGCCGGCCGACCGTCGTCGGCCTGACGGCCGTCCTGGCGGTAGCAGGTGTCACGGCGGGAGGCGCCGCCGTTCTGACCCCTCGGACATCGAAGTCCGCATCGCTCTCGCCCGCCTCGTCCCCGCGGTCCTCCACGCCTTCCGCGGGCGCTGCGGCCGATGGTGTCGTCCCCGACGGAGTGACGGTCTTCGACGACACGTATCCGGCCGTGGCCGAGCTCGATCCGCAACTGCTCAAGGCCCTGCGCCGGGCGGCGAGGGATGCCGCGGACGGCGGCGTCGCCTTCCGTGTCAACAGCGGCCGGCGTTCGCCCGCATACCAGAACGCTCTCCTTCGCAAGGCGGTCGCCCGGTACGGGTCCGCGGGGGAGGCGGCCCGATGGGTGGCCACCGCGGCGACCTCCCCGCACGTCTCGGGGAAGGCGGTCGACATCGGAGGCTCCGGTGCGACGGAGTGGCTGTCCCGGCACGGTGCCGCCTACGGGCTGTGCCGGATCTACGAGAACGAACCCTGGCACTTCGAACTGCGCCCCCGGGCGACCACCGGTGGCTGCCCGCGGAGGTATGCCGACCCCGCCCGCGACCCGCGCATGCGGCAGTGATCAGGGGAGCGCCGGTGAACAGCGAGAGCACGAGTGAGCGAGAGCAGACGATGACACAGGTGGACACGGCGGCGACCGGAGCGGACAGTCCGGCGGCCGACGACGGAGGAACCCGGCCCGAGGGCCGCCCCCGGCCGGGCCCTTGGCGGCGCGGCCCGCTGCTCACGGCGGGTGGGCTGCTGCTCGGCCTGCTTCTGTTGTTGCACGGGCAGCTCACCGACCGGGCCGGGCTGGGCAGTCTGGTGGAGACGTTCCTGCCGTGGTTCGGTCTGTTCGTCCCGGTGCTGCTCGCCGGGGCGCTGCGGCGCCGCTCCGCCTCCGCGGCCGTCGCGTCGCTGTTGCCGGTCGCGGTGTGGCTGAACCTGTTCGGCGGGTTGCTCGGCGACAGCTCCCACGGGGGCGGTGACCTCACCGTGGTCAGTCACAACGTCGCCGCGGGGAACCCCGATCCGGTCGGCACCGCCCGTGAACTGGCGGCCTCCGGCGCGGATCTGCTGGCGCTCGAGGAGCTGACGGACCGGGCCGCGGGCAGCTACGAGAAGGTGTTGGCGAAGGAGTATCCGCACCACACCGTGCGCGGCACGGTCGGGTTGTGGAGCAGGCTGCCGCTGTCGGAGACCCGGGCGGTCGACGTCCTGCGGGGCGATGCCGGGCCGCTGGCCGAGCAGGCGCGGGCCGAGGGCCCGGAGGAACCGCCCCGTGCGCTGCGCACCACGGTGGCCACCGGGAAGGGGCCGCTGGCCGTGTACGTGGCGCATCTGGGGTCCGTGCGGGTGATGCCCCGGAGTGGCTTCTGGACGGACTCGCGGGACGCCGGCGCGGCGAAGCTCGCCGTGGCCGTCGCCGCCGAGCGCAGTGAGCGGATGCTGGTGCTCGGTGACTTCAACGGCACGATGGACGATCGCGCGTTCGACGGCCTCACCTCGCGGCTGCGCTCCGCCCAGGAGGTCGCCGGGGACGGGTTCGGCTTCAGCTGGCCCGCGAGGTTCCCGCTGGCGCGGATCGACCACATCCTGGTCCGCGGAGTGGAGCCGAAGAGCGCGTGGCTGCTGCCGGCGACGGGCAGTGATCACCGGCCGGTGGCGGCGGGGATCGGCTGGTGAACCCGGGGTGACCTGCCGGGTGCCATATCGTCGGCGCGTCGGGGACCGCACCTGCCCGGGATGGTGAGCGGCGCTCTCGCTGCAGTGCGCTGCTCGCACACCGGGCGCCGTCGGAGACCGCGGTATGCCGGGGCGGTGTGTGGCGGGCGGTACGTGGGACGGGCGGTGAGCGGTGCTCTCGCTGTTGAGCACTGCTCGCACAGCTGGCACACTGCTCCGTATGAGCAGGATGCAGGGCGCCCGCCAGCGGGCGCGGGGTGAGATCACCGAAGCGATCAAGGAAGAGGCGCGCCGCCAACTCGCCGAGCAGGGCGCCTCCCGGCTCTCCCTCCGCGCCGTCGCCCGCGAACTCGGGGTGGCCTCCTCCGCCCTCTACCGCTACTTCCCCAGCCGCGACGACCTGTTGACCGCGCTGATCACGGACGCCTACAACGCGCTGGGGGCAGCGGCCGAGGAGGCGCTCGCCGAAGCCGAGTCGGCAGGAGACACGCACCTCGTCCGCTGGCGCGCCGTCTGCCGCGCCGTCCGCGGCTGGAGCCTGGCGCATCCGCACGAGTACGCGCTGCTCTACGGCTCGCCCGTGCCCGGGTACGCGGCACCGTCCGCCACCATCCGGCCGGCTTCCCGCGCCGCTCTGGCGATGCTGACGGTGCTGAGCGACGCCTACGCGGTCGGGGCGCTGCGCGCGCCCGCCCGTGCCGCGGCCGCGCCCGCGCCGGTCCTGGCGGACACCGAACGGCTGGTCGGGGAGTTGGAGGTGCCGCTGCCCCCGGCGGTCGCCGCGGAGGCGGTGGCCGCGTGGGCGCAACTGTTCGGACTGGTCGGCTTCGAGCTGTTCGGGCAGTTCGCCAACGTGATCGACGCGCGGGACGCGTTCTTCGACCACGCAGTCGAGCGTCTCGCCGACCAGGTGGGCCTCCGCCGCTGAGCCGCGCCCCGCCGACCCGTTCCCCCGGGAGCCGCCCGCGTACTCCCCGCGGAGTAGGCGGGACCACCGCGCTCGGCTGACGCCGCGCTGCCCGCGGCCGGGCTAGCGTGAAGGCGTGACCAGCACATCACCCTCCTCCCGTCCGGCCGGCGGCGCCGCGGAGCAGCCCCGGGCCACCGACTCCGGGTCGGCACCGGCCGCGGAGGCGCCGGGACCTTCCCGGTGGTGGCCCCGGTTCGGGCCCGGACCGGGGCGGTGGCGCCTGCCCTGGCCCTCCTCGCTCGCCGTTCTCGTGATCCAGCAGGTCGGTTCGGGTTTCGCCGCGCACAACCAGCGGGAGACGGCCGTGGACCTGGAGCCCGCGGCCCGGCTGCTGCTGGCACTCGGGCCGCTTCTGCTGCTGCTGCGCCGGCGCTTCCCGCGTACCGCGGTGTTCGGGACCTCGGCGGTGACGCTGGGGTACCTGGCGGCCGGATACCCCTACGGGCCGGTGCTGCTGAGCGTCGTGGTGGCCGGGTTCGGCGCGCTCGTCGCCGGGTACCGGTACGCGACCTGGGGTGCGCTGGGGATGCTGCTGGTGGGCCGGCTGCTGGCGGCCCACGCCTTCTACCGCTGGCTGCCGCCGGGAGAGGACGGGCCGGGACCGTGGGGTACCGACCTGTTCATGGCCGTCTGGATGGTGGCGCTGTGCACGGCCGGCGAACTGGCCCGGGTGCGCGTCGCCGAGCGGGCGCGGCGGGAGCGGGAGGAGGCGGAGGCCGCACAGCGCCGGGCGGACGAGGAGCGGCTGCGGATCGCCCGGGAGCTGCACGACGTGCTGGCGCACAGCATCTCCGTGATCAACGTCCAGGCGGGGGTCGGGCTCGCGCTCCTGGACTCCGATCCGGAGCAGGCGCGTACCGCGCTCGGCACCATCAAGTCCGCCAGCAGGGAGGCGCTCGGTGAGGTGCGCCAGGTGCTCGCGACGCTCCGGACGCCGGGAGAGGCGCCCCGCGCGCCGGCACCGGGCCTCGACCGGCTCGGCGAACTGGCCGAGCAGGCGGCGAGCGCCGGGCTGCAGGTGACCACCGGGACCGAGGGCACGCCGGTGCCGCTGGCGCCGGGGATGGACCTGGCGGCGTTCCGCGTCGTCCAGGAGGCGCTCACCAACGTCGTGCGCCACTCGGGATCGCGCGCCGCCCGGGTGCGGGTCCGCTACGGCGGCGATGTGCTGGAGCTGCGCGTCGACGACGACGGCCCGGCCACCGGTTCGGGGCCGGCCGGCGGCGGCAACGGGCTGGTGGGGATGCGCGAGCGGATCGCCGCTTTCGGGGGCACTGTCGAGGCCGGGGCGCGCGCGGACGGCGGCTTCCGGGTGCGTGCGACGCTTCCGCTGCGCTCCGGCGAGCAGCAGGCGCCGCTACAGTGAGCGCCCCGGCGAACCGAGGGGAGAGACCGTGATCCGTGTGCTGCTCGCCGACGACCAGATTCTGGTGCGGGCCGGATTCCGCGCGCTGCTGGACGCGCAGCCCGACATCGCGGTGGCGGGGGAGGCGGCCGACGGCGCGGAGGCGGTCGCGCTGGTACGCGAACGCGCCCCCGATCTGGTGCTGATGGACATCCGGATGCCGCTCGTCGACGGCCTGGCAGCCACCAGGCGGATCACCTCCGACCCGCAGCTGAGCGCGGTCAAGGTGGTCATGCTGACCACCTTCGAGCTGGACGAGTACGTGTTCGAGGCGCTGCGTTCGGGAGCCTCGGGGTTCCTCGTCAAGGACACCGAGCCGGACGAACTGCTGCGGGCCGTCCGCGCCGTGGTCGACGGGGACGCGCTGCTGTCGCCCGGCGTCACGCGGCGGCTGATCGAGGAGTTCGCGGCCCGCTCCAAGGAGCCGGCCGCGGTCGAGGGGCTGGCCGAACTCACCGAGCGCGAGCGGGAGGTGATGGCGCTGGTGGGGATCGGGCTCTCCAACGAGGAGATCGCCCGCCGGCTCGTCGTCTCGCCGCTGACCGCCAAGACCCATGTGAGCCGGACGATGGTCAAGCTGGGCGCCCGCGACCGCGCCCAGCTCGTCGTCCTGGCCTACGAGTCCGGCCTGGTGCGTCCGGGCTGGCTCGGCTGAGCGCCGCGCCCGGAGCCGGTCCGGCCGGAACCCGCGCGGTGAACCGGGGGAGCCGGGACCCCGGGGGGCGGGACTCCGCGCGCCGGAGCCGGGAGAGCGGACCGCCTCCCGTCACCTGTCCCGCTTGCGGCGCACGTAGAGCTGTTTGCGGACGCGGGCGACCACGGTGCCGTCGGCGGCGGTGACCGTCGACTCGAACCAGGGCAGCGCTTTGGAGCCGTCCGCCGTTGCGGCGCGGATCTCCTCCAGCCGGTCCTCGGTGAGCTTGAAGTCGGCGAAGACGTCACCGCGGCCGGGGGAGACGAACTCGACTTCTGCGCTCTTGTCCCACACCACGTAGTCCGGGCCGAGCCGGTTGACCGCCAGCAGCGCCCAGAAGGGGTCGCTCATGGAGTAGAGCGAACCGCCGAACTGGGTGCCGAAGTAGTTGCGGTTCAGCCGGCCGAGCTTCAGCCGGACCCGGGCGCTGCTCCAGTCGTCGGCGATCTCCAGGACGCGGATGCCCGCGAACCGGTACGGCGGGTACCAGTTCAGGACGCGCAGCAGCCCCTTCGGGGTGCGCAGCACTTGAGCCATGGCCGCGAAGCTACCACGACCCTACTGTCGAGTAACAGGTGGCGGCGATCACTCCCGCACCGGACCGGCACCGGACCGGCGAGCCGCGGACCGTCCGGCCGGAGGGTACCGCTCACTCCTCCAGGAAGCCGGCGAGTGTCCTGGTCAGCTCCGCCGTGGCGTCCTCCTGGACCAGGTGTCCGGCGCCGTCGAGCAGCCGCAGCCGGGCGCCGGGGATCGCCGCGGCCAGCCGGTGCGCACGGTCGACCGGGATCCAGGCGTCCTCGGTGCCCCAGCAGACGAGGACGGGCAGCGTCAGCTCGCCGTACCGCTGCTCGATCTCGTCGGTCCAGCGCTGGTCGTTCTGTGCGATCTGCCGGTAGAAGGCGCTCCGCCCCGCCGGGTCCAGCCACGGCTCGGCCAACCGCGCCACGACGTCCCCGGGCAGGCCGGGCCCGCCGACGGAGGAGACGTACTCCCGTACCAGCGCCGCGTGCAGAGCGGGCGGGAGCTGGGCGAACACCTCGGAGTGCTCGCCCAGCAGCCGGTAGGCCGGCGACCCCCAGGGAGCCAGAGCCACGACGTCCACCAGTGCCAGCCGGGAGTAGCGCGCACCGTGCAGCAGGTGCGCGCGCAGGGCGACGGCGCCGCCGAAGTCGTGCGCCACCACGGCGGGCTGCTCCAGGCCCCAGTGATCCAGCAGTTCGGCGAACAGCTCGCCCTGGGCACGCAGCGACACCTCCTGCCCCTCGTGCTTGGCCGAAGCGCCGTATCCGGGCATGTCCCACACGTGGACGTGGTGACCTCCGGCCAGGCTCCGGGCGACGTTCCGCCACGTGTAGGAGGACCAGGGTGTCCCGTGCAGCAGCACGACGGGCGGCAGCGCCGGGTCGCCCAGGGCGGCCCAGCGCACGGTCCCCAGGGCACTCTCGTAGGTACGGTCCAGCGTCCAGGTGTCGTTCATGCGCACCACTCTGCGGGCCGCGGGGCTGCCGGACCACTGGCTGGAGTGACGAGGAACGCAAGGATCCGGCCAGGTGGATTCCGGCCGCTCCCGCTCCGCTCACCCGTCCGGCAGTACGGCGCGCCGTACTGCCGCCGCGGTCAGTGCGGCGGCTCCCGCCAGCAGCGCCACCGTCAGCAGCGCCGCTTGCAGCGAGAATCGCTCCGCCAGGAAGCCGATCGCCACCGGGCCCAGCAGGATGCCGCCGTACCCGAGCGTGGAGGCCGCCGCCACCCCGCCGGGCCCCGCCAGGTCTCCTGCCCGTCCGATGGCGATGGGGAAGACGTTGGCCAGGCCGAGCCCGGTCACGACGAAGCCCGCGAGGGCCGCCCACACCGACGGCGCGAGCGCGCCCAGCAGCATGCCGCAGCAGCCCAGCGCCCCGCCCCCGATCAGTACCCGGCCGGGCCCCAGGCGCTCGACGAGCGTCGTGCCGGAGAGCCGCCCCACCGTCATGGCCCCGGCGAAGACCGAGTAGCCGGCGGCGGCGAGGGCCGGGCCGGCGCCCAGGTCGTCCATCAGGTGCAGCGCGCTCCAGTCGGCCAGCGCTCCCTCGCCGTACGCGGTGCACAGCGCGATCATCCCCAGGACCGCGACCGCCCGGCGGGCGCCGCGGGGCGGATCCGGGGCGGGTGCGGGGCCGGAGCGCGCCCCCGGCATGTCGTCTCCGGGCGGGGGGCCGGTGCGGCGGGGGCGCTGCGGGCGCCGGGCGGCGGGCAGCGGGAAGCGCAGCAACGGCCGGGCGGCGAGCGCGGCCAGGGCCAGCCCGGCCGCGGCGAGCAGCAGCAGGTGCCGGGTGGGGCTCAACGCGCCCGCCAGCAGGCCGCCCAGGCCCGCACCGAGCATGCCGCCGAGGCTGAAGGCGGCGTGGAAGCCCGGCATCGCGGGGCGGTCAAGCGCGGCCACCAGGTCGACCGCGGTGCTGTTGAGGGCGACGTTCATCCCGCCGTACGCGGCGCCGAAGACCAGCAGCACGAGGCCGAGGGCGAGCGGTGAGCGGGTGAGCGGCGGAAGTGCCACGCTGAGGGGCAGCAGGAATCCGCAGCCGAGCAGGACGGGTTGGTTGCCGAAGCGCGAGCACAGCCGTCCGGTCGCCATCATGGTGACCACGGCGCCCGCCGAGAGGCCGAGCAGCGCCAGGCCGAGCGCGCTGTCCGAGGCGCCCGTCCGGGCCTTGACGGCGGGGATCCGGACGACCCATCCGGCGAAGAGGAAACCATCGAGAGCGAAGAAGGCGGTCAGGGCGTGGCGGAAGCGGCGCAGGTCCGGGCGGTGGGGAGCGGCGGGGGACCGGCCGCCGCGCTCCTTCGCACCGGCGAGCGCCGACCGTATTTTGTTTAGTGTCGGCACAAAGAGAGAATAGAGGCGTGACCCGGACACGTACAACGAGGTTGGAAAGAGGGCGTTCGGCCCTGGGGCCCGCACTGGAGCTGGTCCACACCGGGCAGGCGCCCACCCGCGCCGTGCTCACGGCCGAACTGGGGGTGACCCGCGCGACAGCGGGAGCCGTCGCAGCCGAACTGGAGGCCCTCGGGCTCATCACCGTCGACGCCCACCCCACCGCACCCGTGGGCAGTCAGGGCCGGCCCTCGCACCGGCTCGCCGTCGACCCCGCGGGACCCGTCGCGCTCGCCGCGCAGATCCACGCGGACGGCTACCGCGCGGCGCTGGTCGGCCTCGGCGGGCGCATCGTCGCCACGGCGCCCGGCTGCGGCACCGTGGACGCCGACCCCGCGCAGGTCATCAGCGAAGTCGTGGCCGCGGGCGCGGAGTTGCTGCGCTCCCGCGGACGGCGCTGCGTGGGCGCGGGACTCGCCGTACCCTCCGCCGTGGCCGAACCGGAGGGCACCGCGCTCAATCCGCTGCACCTCGCCTGGGAGGCGGGCGCCCCGGTGCGCGACACCTTCCGCGCCTGCCTCGCCGAGGCCGGGGTCACCGGTGCGGACGGCGCCACCGTCACCGGCTTCGCCGCCAACGACCTGAACGTCGCCGCACTGGCCGAGCACCGGCACGGCGCCGGACGCGGAGCCCGCCATCTGCTCGTCGTGGGCACCGGGCACCACGGCGTGGGCGGCGCGCTCGTGCTGGACGGGCGGCTGCACACCGGAAGTTCGGGCCTGGCCCTGGAGGTCGGCCATCTGACGGTGGACCCGGAGGGCCGCCCCTGCCACTGCGGCAGCCGCGGCTGCCTGGACGTGGAGACCGACCCCGCGGCGCTCCTCGCCGCCGCCGGGCGCCCGGCCAGCCCCGGGACCTCCCTGCTGACCCAGGCCGCCGAACTGCTCCGCACGGAGTACGGCACCGACCCCGCGGTCCGGGACGCGGCCGGCCGGCTCGTCGACCGGCTCGGGCTCGGACTCGCCGGACTCGTCAACATCCTCAACCCCGACCGCATCGTGCTCGCCGGACTGCACCGCGCCCTGGTCGAGGCCGACGGCGAACGGCTGCGCGGCGTCGTCGCCGACCGCAGCCTGTGGGGACGCAGCGGCGGCGTCCCCGTCCTGCCCAGCGAACTGGCGCACAACTCCCTCGTGGGAGCAGCCGAGTCGGCATGGCAGCCGGTGCTCGATGACCCGCTCGCAGTGCTGGGAGGATGACCGCATGCGCATCCGAGCGGGTACCGCACGCGAACTCGGCAGGCTCCAGGAGATCGAACGGGCGGCGGGCCAGTGGTTCCGCGGCATCGGCATGCCGGAGATAGCCGACGACGAGCCGCCCACCCGGCAGTGTCTGCGCGAGTTCGCGGAAGCGGGCGGACTGTGGGTCGCCGCTGACGACGACGGCGGCCCGCCGGTCGCCTACGCGCTCACCGAACCGGTCGACGGCTGCCTGCACATCGAGCAGCTCTCCGTCCACCCGGACCGCGCCCGGCGCGGCATCGGGCGCGCCCTTCTCGACCACCTGGCGGCCCGGGCGGCGGCCCAGCGGACACCCGCACTCACCCTCACCACCTTCACCGACGTCCCCTGGAACGCGCCCTACTACGCGCGCCTGGGCTTCCGCACCCTCGCCGCGCACGAACTCGGCCCCGGGCTGCGGGAGATCCGGTCCCGGGAGACCGCCGCCGGGCTGGACCGCTGGCCCCGGGTGTGCATGCGCCGCGAGGCCGCCGCCCCGACGCGCCGGGACCTTCTCCCGGCGGAGTAGCCCCGCCGGGCCGCCCCGCTTCCGCCCCGGAGCAGCCCGGCACCCCCGCGGTACTCCCGGCGAGGTACCCGTACCGCCGCCGGCCGTACGACGACCCGAACCCCTCCCCGCGCGCAGTCTCGGTAGCGCAAGGCACCACCGACCGCTACCGAGGAGTTGACGACCATGCAGACCCTGGCGCACTGGCACGGCGCGGGGGGACCGGGCCCCTGGATCCTGTTCTTCCCGCTCATCTGGGCCGCCCTCGTCGCGGCCGGCCTCCTCCTGCTGCGCCGCACGGTCCTCCGGGGCCGCCGCGGCCCCTGGCAGCGGCGGCAGCACGCCGCGCACGGCACCGAGACCCCGCTGGACCTGCTGGACCGGCGCTTCGCACAGGGCGAGATCGACGAGGACGAGTACTGGCGGCGCACCTCCGTGCTGGCCGAGAGCACCCGCGAGCGGCGCGCGGAGCGCCCGGAGGGCACGCGATGAGCGACACCGCCGCAGCCCGGGTCACCGCCGCCGTGAAGGTCCACGGCAGCGGTGACACGCGGGTCCGCGCACTCGACGGAGTGACACTCGGCTTCGAGACGGGCCGCTTCACCGCCATCATGGGGCCCTCCGGTTCCGGCAAGTCCACCCTGATGCACTGCGCCGCCGGGCTGGACACGCTCACCTCCGGGCAGGCGCTGATCGGCGACACCGAACTGGGCGCACTCGGCGACCGGAAGCTGACCCTGCTGCGTCGCGAGCGCGTCGGCTTCGTCTTCCAGGCGTTCAACCTGCTGCCGACGCTCACCGTCGCCGAGAACATCACCCTCCCGCAGGACCTGGCCGGTGCCCGCCCCGACCCGGAGTGGATCGCGGACCTCACCGGGATCGTCGGGCTCGGCGACCGGCTGCACCACCGCCCCGCTGAACTCTCCGGCGGACAGCAGCAGCGCGTCGCCGTCGCCCGGGCGCTGGCAGCCCGGCCCGAGGTGGTCTTCGCCGACGAGCCCACCGGGAACCTCGACTCCCGCTCCGGCCAGGAGGTGCTGGGCCTCCTCGGCCGTGCGGTGCACGAGATGGGCCGCACCGTCGTCATGGTCACCCACGACCCGGTTGCCGCCGCCTGCGCCGATGAGGTCGTCTTCCTCTCCGACGGACGGCTCGCCGGGCGGATACAACAGCCGACGACCGAGCGCGTCCTGGACCGGCTCGCCGCCTGCGACCGGGCGGAGGCGGCCCGATGAGCGCCGCGGTGCCCGGCCGCCGAAGCGGCGGCGCCGCCGCGCTGCGTCTCAGCCTGGCCTCCCTGCGTGCCCACAAGCGGCGGTTCGCCGGGACCTTCACCGCCGTGGTGCTGGGCGTCGCCTTCCTCACCGGCACCCTGGTCATGGGCGACACCCTGCGGGCCGGTTTCGACGCCCTGTTCGGCACCGCCACCGGCGGAACCGACGCGGTGGTGCGCAGCAGCAGCGTCATCACCACCTCCGGCGAGCCGGCCGGCGCCCGCAGCCCGCTGCGCACCCGCGCAACGCTGCGGACGGTGCGCGGCACGCCGGGCGTCGCGGCAGCCGAACCCAGCATCGAGGGGGCCGGACAGCTCGTGGGCGCGGACGGCGGACCCGTCGGCGGCCAGGGTCCGCCCACCACCGCGGGCAACTGGATCGCCGACCGGCGGCTGAACCCCTACGAGATCTCCCGGGGCCGCGCCCCGCGCGCCGCCGGGGAGATCGTCGTCAACGAGGGCGCGGCCGCCTCCGGCGGCCTCACGATCGGCGACACCACGACCCTGCGCACTCCCGATCCGGTGCCGGTGAAGATCGTCGGCCTGGCCACCTTCGGCGGCCAGAGCGGCATGGGGAAGGCCACCTTCGCCGGCATGACGCGAGCGGACGCCGAGAAGTACCTGATGCCCGCACCGGGAAGGGCCGCCGCCATCCGGGTACGGGCCGCGGACGGCACCGGTCAGCAGCAGCTCACCGAGCGGCTGGAGGCGGCGCTGCCCCGCGGGGTCGAGGCCGTCACGGGACAGGAAGCGGCCGAGGAGAACTCCGAGAACGTCTCCGGCAGCTTCCTGACCCTCTTCACCAGCATGCTGCTCGTCTTCTCCGGAGTCGCCCTGCTGGTCGCCGTCTTCTCCATCCACAACACCTTCGCCATCGTCGTCGCGCAGCGCACCCGCGAGAACGCGCTGCTGCGCGCCCTGGGCGCCTCGCGCCGCCAGGTGCTGACCACCACGCTGTGCGAGGCAGCCGCGGTCGGCGCCCTCGCCGCCGCCACCGGGGCCGCCGCCGGGATCGGTGTCGCCGCCGGGCTCCAGGCGCTCTTCCCGGCCGTCGGATTCCCCTTCCCCGAGGGCCCCCTGGTCATCGACGCACTGTCGCTGCTGCTGCCGCTCGGCGTCGGGATCGCCGTATGTCTGGCCTCCGCGCTGCTGCCCGCGGTGCGGGCCGGACGCACCGCGCCGCTGGCGGCGCTGCGGGAGACCGCGGTGGAGCCCGTCGCCGCCTCCCGCCGCCGGGCGCTGCTCGGCTCGCTGCTCGGCGCGGCGGGCGCGGCGCTCACCGCCCTGGGCGCCGCCCCGGGGAACAGATCGGTGACCCTGACCGCGTGCGGGGCCGTCGCGGCACTGGCCGCCTTCCTCGTCCTCGGCCCGGCGGCGGCGACGCTCGCGGTGCGCGTACTGGGCGGACCCGTGGCCCGGCTGCGCGGGACGACCGGTGCGCTGGCCCGGCGCAACGCGCTGCGCAACCCCGGCCGCACCGCCGCGACGGCCGGTGCGCTGCTGATCGGGGTCGCCGTGGTCACCCTCTTCACCGTCTTCGCCTCCTCGGTGAAGGCGATGATGGACCAGGCGGTCGACCGCAACTTCGCCGGCGATGTCGCGGTCAGCGCTCCCGGCTTCGGCGCGGGCGGCAGCGGGCTGAGTCCGCGGCTGGCCCCCGCCGTGCAGCGGCTTCCGCAGGTGGAGACCGCGCTCGGACTCGGCCGGGGCACCGCTCGGGTGGAGGGCGCCGGACAGGAGCTGACCGTCGCCGACCCGGCGAAGCTGGACCGGGTCCTGAACCTTGGCACCGTGCACGGCTCGCTCGCGGACCTGGGCGGACGCGGTGTCGCCGTCTCACGTTCCGAGGCCGGGAAGCACGGCTGGCGGCCCGGTTCCACCGTGCGGCTGGAGTTCACCGACGGCAGCGAGCAGCGCTTCACCGTCCGCGCCGTCTACGGCACGAGCGAGCTGACCGGCGACTACGTCGTCAGCCGCCGGGCGTGGGCGCCGCACCGCACCCAGGACGCCGACCGGCTGCTGTCGGTCGTCTTCGAGGACGGCGTCTCGCCGCAGGCGGGCCGGGCGGCCGTCCAGCGGGTCGCCGACCGGTACGGCAAGCCGGAGGTGCAGACCCGCGAGGAGTACGCGCAGTCCGCGGCCGCCGGGATCGACATGATGCTCACCCTCGTCTACGCGCTGCTGGGACTGGCCGTGCTCATCGCGCTGCTGGGCATCGCCAACACCCTCACCCTCGCCGTGCACGAGCGCACCAGGGAGCTGGGGCTGCTCCGCGCGGTCGGGCAGACCCGCGGCCAGCTGCGGGCCATGGTGCGGTGGGAGTCGATGCTGGTCGCCGCCTTCGGGACGCTGGGCGGCCTCGCCCTCGGCAGCTTCCTGGGCTGGGCGCTGGTGCGCGCCACCGACAGCCGGGGGCTGGGCGTCCTGAGCCTGCCGCCCCTCCCTCTGGCGGTGGTCGCCCTCGTCGGGGTCGCCGCCGGCCTCCTGGCCGGATGGCGCCCCGCGCGCCGGGCGGCACGCCTGGACGTGCTGCGCGCCATCGGCGCCGAATAGCGGCCCGGACCCGGCCGGGAGACCGTACCGGCCGCCGGTTCCGCCTCCTCAGCCCGCTGTCGCCGGCTCCACCTCGGCCGGTGGCGGCACCGGGGCCGGACCGGCGGCCGGCTGCTCGGGTGCGGCGCCGTCCCGGGCGGCACGGCCCGTACGGCCCCGGCCCCGCGCGGCCGGCTCCGGGGCCGGAACCGGCAGCGAGAACCACACGGTCTTTCCCGAACCGTCGGGCCGGGCCCGCACTCCCCAGCTCTCGCTGAGCGACGCCACCAGGGCGAGGCCGCGCCCGCTGGTGGGCAGCGGCTCGTCGGACGCCGCGCCGCGGACCCGCGGCAGCCGGGGGTCGTGGTCGTGCACCGAGACCGTCAGCCGGTCCCCGACCAGGGACAGTTCCACGGTGCAGTGCTTGTCGGCGGGAGCCGGGCCGGCGCCGCCGCCCCGGGGATCCGCGTGCCGGTGGACGTTGGCCAGCAACTCGGTCAGCAGGAGGGCCGCGACGTCCAGGACGGCGTCCAGCCGCCAGTACCGCAGCTGCGCGGAGACGATTCTTCGGACCTGCCCTATGCGCGGGGGCAGCGCCTGGAACTCCACGGCGCAGTGCCGCGCCGGGGCCGGTGCAGGGGTGCTGCTCGGTGGACTGATCACGACTGTGACTCCCTCACGAGGGGCCGCCGGTGGCGGGGACGGATCACATGTGATGTGCGCTACAGAGCCAGGATGGGAGCGGACCGGCCGAGGTGCAAACGCACTGCGACGATCCGGTCACGGAACGGCGGTAGGCGGGCGTGTTCACCGGCCCAGCACGCCGCGCTCGGCGGCGGCCTTCGCACGCGCCGTCCGCAGGGCCGACAGCAGACCCTCCCGGTGCTGCTGGCCCAGGCGCAGCAGATAGCTTCTGCCGCGCAGCGTCGCCGGCACCTGGTCGCGCAGCCCGTAGCCGCTGATCCGCACCTCGTCGACCGGTGCGCTGTCGATCTCGCTGCCGTAACTGGTCAGCAGCACCAGCTCCCCGTCCCGCACCAGCACATGGCCCGCCCGGGTGAGGGAGCGGAGCATCCGGCTGATCCCCACTCCAGTCGCGTCGAACTCCGGCTCCGCCACTGCACACCGCCTCCCACCGGCTCCCACCGGATCTGCCCAGCGAGGTACCGGGGTACCCCCGGGCGGTGCGCGTACACCCCCGGAGAGCCCAACCCCTTGCCAGGAGCATGCCCATGTCCGCCGCTGTCTACCGACCCCCCTCTATGATCGGCCTGTGAGCACCACCGAACCCGCCCCTCCCGTCCCCGCCCTCCCCACCCAGGACGTGGACCGCAGCGACTCCGACCGCCGCGGCTGGCTGAAGGAGGCGGTACGCAAGGTGCGGGCCGAGAGCGGCCGCAGCGCCGACACCCACCTGCTCGCCTTCCCGCTGCCCGAGGAGTGGGGCGTCGACCTGTACCTCAAGGACGAGTCGACCCACCCCACCGGCAGCCTCAAGCACCGCCTGGCGCGCTCGCTGTTCCTGCACGCGCTGTGCAACGGCTGGATCCGGCAGGGGCGGCCCGTCATCGAGGCGTCCAGCGGCTCCACCGCGGTGAGCGAGGCGTACTTCGCCAAGCTGATCGGCGTCCCGTTCATCGCGGTGATGCCGCGCACGACGAGCAGCGAGAAGACCCGGCTGATCGAGTTCCACGGCGGCACCTGCCACCTGGTGGACGATCCGCGTACCGTCTACGAGGTCTCGGCACGGCTCGCCGCGGAGAGCGGCGGCCACTTCATGGACCAGTTCACCTACGCCGAACGGGCCACCGACTGGCGGGGCAACAACAACATCGCCGAGTCCGTCTACCAGCAGCTCGCCGGGGAACGGTACCCGGAACCGGCGTGGATCGTCGCCACCGCCGGAACCGGGGGCACCTCGGCGACCTTCGCCCGCTACATCCGCTACATGCAGTACGACACCCGGGTCTGCGTCCCCGACCCGGAGAACTCCTGCTTCTTCGACGGCTGGACGCGCGGCGACCCGGAGGCCACCAGCGACTGCGGCTCCCGGATCGAGGGCATCGGGCGGCCCCGGATGGAGCCCAGCTTCGTGCCGGCCGCCGTCGACCGGATGATGAAGGTCCCGGACGCCGCCAGCGTGGCCGCCGTACGGCAGCTGGACCGGGTGCTGGGCCGCAAGGCCGGCGGGTCCACCGGCACCGGGCTGTGGAGCAGCCTGCGGATCGTCGCCCGGATGCTGGCCGACGGCGAGCAGGGCAGCGTCGTCACCCTGCTGTGCGACCCGGGCGAGCGGTATCTGGACAAGTACTACGCCGACTCCTGGCTGGCCCGGCAGGGCCTGGACATCGCTCCCTACACCCGCACCCTGGAGCGGTTCCTGGCCTCGGGGGAGTGGGCGGAGCCGCACTAGCCGCCCCGCCGCGGGCCCGCAAGGCGGCGCGGGGACCCCAGACCCCCCGGCGGCCAGCGGAGCGCCGCACCGGTCCGCAGACGGGCCGTGCGCAGCCCCGCGGGGCGCCGGCCGAGCGGTGCCGTCTCCCGGCGTGGCGCGCCGGGCGGCCGCGGGTCCCGGCTCAGAGCGTGCCCGCGAAGCCCTCGCCGTCCTGCTCGCCGGCCACCACCAGCTCCGGCAGCCGCTCCTGGATCTCCTCCCGCGCCGCCGGCGGCAGCCCGCTGTCCGTCACCAGCGCGTCCACCTGGTCCAGCGAGGCGAACGAACTCAGCCCCACAGTGCCCCACTTGGTGTGGTCCGCGACCACGATGACCCGGCGGGCCGAGCCCACGAACTGCCGGTTCGTCTCCGCCTCCGCCAGATTCGGGGTGGAGAGCCCGGCCTCCACCGATATGCCGTGCACCCCCAGGAACAGCGCGTCGAAGTGGAGCGAGCGGATCGCCGCGTCCGCCACCGAACCCACCAGCGAGTCCGAGGGCGTCCGCACCCCGCCCGTCAGCACCACCGTCGCCGCGCCCGGACGGCTTCCCGCGGGCCCGGCCCCGGCGCCGCTCCGCTGCGCCGCGTGGAAGACGTCGGCGACCCGCACCGAGTTGGTGACCACCGTCAGGTTCGGCACCTCCAGCAGGTGCCGCGCCAGCGCGAACGTCGTCGTACCGCCCGAGAGCGCGATCGCGGTGCCCGGCTGGGCCATGGTGGCCGCCGCTCGCGCGATGTCCTCCTTCGCGCTCAGCTCCAGCGAGGACTTCGCCTCGAACCCCGGCTCGTGCGTGCTGGCCTCGGCGACCGGAACGGCGCCGCCGTGCACCTTCTCCAGGGCGCCCTGCCGGGCCAGCGCGTCCAGGTCGCGCCGCACCGTCATGTCCGAGACCGACAGTTTCCTGGTCAGCTCGTTGACCCGGGCGCCGCCCCGGCGCCGCACCTCCTCCAGGATCAGCGCGCGCCGCTGTTCGGCGAGGAGGTTCTGGTTGTCGCTCACTGCCGCTGTCTCCGTTCCTTTCGCGACCGGGTGTCGGGGCTGTGGGGAGGCCTCCGGTCGGCCCATCCTCCCACGCGCGCCACAGCCGCGCCGCTGTCTCGATCGAGCCCCGCGTACCCCGCTTTCACCCGTGGGGGGCTGGCACGGCGCAGCGCGGGCAGTGATGCTGGCACCGGCCGACACGAAGCTGACACACCGTTCGGGGGAACCGGGGGAAGCACAGTGCCGACAGACCATGCACCCAGCGGCGCACCCGGCGACGCGCCGGGCCTCGCCCTGGAACTGCTCGTACACGGAGTGGGCGGGACGACCGCCGCCGAGATGCTCGGCGACCCGCGCACCGAACGCGTCACCGGGGACGGCACGGCGGCGATCCACCGGCGCACCGACGACACGTACGCCGAGCAACGCCCGGGGGACTACACGGGCAGAGCGGTACCGGAGGCGTACTGCTGGTCGAACCTGACCTCCGGCAACGGTGCCCGCGCCCTGTGGCTGATCCTGCTGCCGTTCATGGTGGCCAACCTGGCCCACTGGACCCGGCCCGCCTCCCGGGGCCGTGCCCGCACCGTACGGCTGCACGGGCTGCTGGTGCGGCTGCTGGCGCTCTCCCTGACCGTGCTGCTGGTCGCCGCGGCCTGCGAGGTCGCACTCGACCTGGTCGCCTGGCAGTGCGCAGGGGCCGCCCGCTGCGCCGGGGAACGCTCCTGGCTGGCGTTCCTGACGGCGCCCGAGGAGCCCGCGGCCCCCGGCAGTTGGTGGAGCCAGCCGGGCCGCCGGCTCGCCCTGGCCGCCGTGCTGCCCGCTGCCGTGACCGCCCTGCTGTGGTGGCTCTCGCACCGCACCTGGAGCGCCTACGAATCCCAGCCGCCGCTGGAGCGCACCGTCCCCGAGGACGCCCCCGCGGCCGAGGGGCGGCCACCGCTGTCGCTGCCCGGCTTCTGGTACGGCAAGCGCCTCGTCGCCCGGCTGCGTGCCGCGCACACCGCTGCCGGGTTCCTGACCGTCGCCGCCGCGCTCACCGCCGCCACCGCCCGGCACGACCGGGCACCCGGCGGCAGCACCGCGCTGGACCTGTCCGGACGGCTGCTGACGGGACTGGTGCTGGCGGGAGCCGCCGGGGTGCTGTTCGTCGTCTGCGGCCGGGGCCGCAAGGAGACCGAACCCGACGACGGCGCCGACTCGCTCGCGGTGCGCGGGCTGCCCGTGGCCTCCCTCGCCGTCCTGCTGTCGGCTGTCGTGCACACCGGCTGGAGCCGTCCGGAATGGACCTCCGGCGGCACCCTCCCCGGCGACGAGACGTTCAGCATCCTCGCGGTGCTCCAGGGCACACTCGTGGTCGCGCTCGGCGTGCTGGGCCTGCGACTGCACCGCCGCACGCGCGTCCCCCGCACAGCGCTGCACGGGACGGCCTCCGGATGCGTGGCGATGCTCGCCTGCTCGCTGGGCGGTGTGCTCTCCGGCGGGGTCTGCCAACGGGTCGGTGACTGGCTCGACGGCCCCGGTGCGTCCGGCGGCAGCGGCGGCCGCATCGCCGGCCCGCCGACGATCCTCACCTGGCAGGCGTCCATCATCCCCGTCCTGCTGGCCCTGGTGCTGCTGCTGGCGGGCTGGTCCGCCGTGCGCGTGTGGCGCGAGACCCGGCGACTCACCGACGACGTGGCGGCCGGGTACCCCGCATCGCTGCCCGACCCGTCCCGCTCCCGCCGGATCGCCGCCACGATCGCCCGTGCCGGACTCACCGACCGGGCACCCCGGCTGGTGGCCGCCGTCGCCGCCGGCACACTCGTCATGGGCGGTGCGGCCGTGCTCGGCACGCTGCTGACCGGCCAGGTTCCCGGGCGCGCTACGGACGGGGCCCCCAGCGTCGTCGCGGGGTCCGCCGACGCCGTGCAGGCCCTCGGTTCCTGGCTGGTCGGGTTCGCCTTCGTCCTGCTGCTGGCCTGGGGCCGCCGCGCCTACCGGGACGCCTCGGCCCGCCGCACCATCGGCATCCTGTGGGATGTGGGCACCTTCTGGCCGCGCTGCGCCCACCCGTTCGCGCCGCCCTGCTACGCCGAACGCGCCGTGCCCGACCTGGCCTGGCGGATGGCGATGTGGACCGACCGGCGGCCCGAGCGGCGCCTGGTGATCTCCGGCCACTCGCAGGGCAGCGTCCTGGCGGCAGCGGCGGTCTGGCAGCTGGACCCCGGTACCCGCCGCCAGGTCGCGCTCCTCACCTACGGCTCACCCCTGGAACGGCTCTACGGGCGCTGGTTCCCCGCCTACTTCGGGCCGCACCGGCTGGCCGCCCTGCACGGTGATCTGGAGTGCTGGCGCAACCTGTGGCGGCTGACCGACCCGATCGGCGGCCCGGTGCGGCCCGAGCGCGCCGGTGCTCCCGAGCCCGGACCGCCCGAAGCGTGCGTCGGAGTCGACCGCGGTCCGCTGCGCGACCCCGTCGCCTACGGCCGCACCCGCGAGCTGCCGCTGCCCGAACCGATCCTGGCGCACGGGGACTACCAGGCGGACCCGGCCTTCGCCGAGGAGCGGGCCGGGCTGCTGGCCCGCCTCGCGGACCGCGCGCGGCGGACTGTCGCGGCCGGCGCGTCCCCGTGCCCGCCGCAGAACGCGGACCGGCGCCCCGGCCGGCAGCCGGACCGGCGGAGGTCCGGTACGGCCGGCCCGCCGGCTGCTCAGCCAGGGCCGGGCAGATCCGAGGGGTAGAGCAGGGTGAGGTCCTCGGTGCTCGGGTCGGGAAGCTGCGCGACCCGGCCCGCGTGCCGCTCGACCATCGCCTCGAAGGTCTGCCGCGCGGTACGTCCGTTGCCGAACGAGGGGCCCTTGGGAAGCTGCCCGAAGTACTCCAGCAGCGCCTGCCGCGTGCCGCCGCCCAGGTGGTACTCGTGCTCCTCGGCCTGCTGCTCGACGATGCTCAGCAGCTCCTCGGGGGCGTAGTCGCCGAAGGTGATCGTCCGGGAGAAGCGCGAGGCCACACCGGGGTTGGCGGCCAGGAAATGCTCCATCTCGGTGGTGTAGCCCGCCACGATGACCACCACGTCGTCCCGGTGGTCCTCCATCAGTTTCACCAGGGTGTCGATGGCCTCGCGGCCGAAGTCGCGGCCCGAGTCCTGCGGGGCGAGCGCGTACGCCTCGTCGATGAACAGCACACCGCCCTTGGCCTTCTCGAACGCCTCCTGGGTGCGCAGCGCAGTGGACCCGATGTGCTCGCCGACCAGGTCCACGCGGGAGACCTCCACCAGATGCCCGCGGCGCAGCACCCCCAGGGAGTGCAGGATCTCGCCGTAGAGGCGGGCCACCGTGGTCTTGCCGGTACCGGGCGACCCCGTGAAGACCAGGTGCCGCCGTGCGGACGCCGCCTTCAGCCCGGCACGCTGCCGTCTGCGGCCGACCTCGATCATGTCGGTGAGCGCCCGGACCTCGCGCTTGACCGCGTCCAGCCCGACCAGCCCGTCGAGTTCGCCCAGCACTTCCTTGGCGGGGCGCGGTTCCTCCTCGTCCGCGCTCGCGTCGGCGGTGCCGTCGCCGGGTGCGGCGGCCGCCGGTGCCGTTGCCGACGACGGGCTCTCCGAGCGCTGCCGGGGCACCGCGGCCTGCGCGGTCAGCAGCCCCGCGGAGCCGTCGGCGGGCGGGGCGGGCGAGACGGGAGCGGGGGAGGGCGCGGCGGGCGTCGCGGTGACCGCGGTGGCGCTCTCGTCGCTGCTGCAGTCCTCGACGGTCGGGCCCTCCTCGGCGAACTCGTAGCCGCCGCGGGTGCACCGCTCGGTGCGGCAGCGGCGCAGCGTGGTGCGGCAGCCGTCGATCACGTGGAAGCCGTAGCCGCGCGAGCCGGACACCCGGCAGTTGTGGAACGTCCCGCGTCCCTCGGCGGACACGTAGAACCCGGCCTCGCCGGAACCGCTGACCGTGCAGCGCTCGATGGTGGGATCGGCGCCCTTGGTGACGATCACGCCGGTCGCCGCCTGGTCGATGGTGCAGCCGTTGAGCACCCCGCCGCTGCCGTGGTCGCGGAACCAGGCGCCGGTGGCGGCCTTGCTGATACGGCAGTCGTCCAGTTGCACGACCGCGCCGTCGCTCACCGAGACGGCGGTGCCGCGCACCTGGGAGAGGTCGCTGTCCAGGACGTCGGCGCGGGAGCCCCGGTCCAGGACGAAGAGCGCGTCGGGCACCGAATGCACCCGGCAGGTGTCCAGTACCGCGGTGGCACCGTCGCTGACCCACACCGCCGGGTAGTCGCCGGTGCTCTCGTGTATCTCGCAGCCGTTGGCGTCCGCGCGGGTTCCCGGGTCCCACACCGACAGGCCGTTGCGGCCGAACCGGCGCACCGTGGAGCGGGTCAGGGTCAGCACGGAGCGGGACCGCAGGTCGACCGCGTTCTCCGGGATGTCGTGGATGTCGCAGTCGGCGAGGGTGAGCACGGCGTCGGTGTCCAGGGTGACCCCGTCGGTCGAGGTGCGGTGCACCCGGCAGTCGGTGAAGTGCCCGCTGGCGCGCCCGGCGACGCGCAGGCCGCTGCCCTTGATCTCGTACACCTCGCAGCCCAGCGCCTCCAGCGTGCTGCCCTCTCCCTGCAGCGCGATGCCCGCGCCCGAGGCGAGGTGCACCCTGCAGTGCGCGAGCCGCGGCCGGGCGCCGTCCCGCACCAGGACACCGGACTGGCCCGCGGCCACCACCTCGCACTCCTCGAAGACGCCCCCGGCGCCCCCCGTGATGCTGAAGCCGATCCCGGCCGGGTTGTCCACGGTGCAGCGCCGCACCGTGGGCCGCGCGCCGCCGCGCACCTCGATCCCCGAGGCCGAGCGGGTCATCACCCGCAGCCCGGCCAGTTCCGGTGCCCCGTCCTCCACGAGCACCGCGGGCACGGCCGAGTCCTGGCCCTCGATCTGCAGATCCTGGACCAGCGCGGCGGACCGTACGGTGAGCGCCACCCCGTCGGCGGGGGCGATCCGGACCGGTCCGGAGCCGCCGCGTTCGGGGCCGCGCAGGGTCACCATGCGCTCGATGACCAGGTTCTCCCGGTAGGTGCCGGGTGCCACGGTGAGGACGTCGCCGTCGCCCGCCGCCTCCAGCGCGGCGGACAACGACGCGTATTCGCCCGTGCGCCGCCGCCACCGCGACGTGCCGCTGTGCGTCACCTGGACCGAGCCCTGTGCCATGGAGTGCTGTGCCCCAACCTCGTGCGTGCGGAGATGCGTTGCGCCGGTCGCGCGGAGCACTGCGTGCGCTGTCCGGGCCGGCCGCACCACCGTAGCGTGCGCTGGTGCTCTGCGGTGACGGGTCCGACCGAGTGACCGGCGCGGACACCCGTTCGGAACGGACATGCCGGGAAGGGGTGTTTGTCAGGTGCTGGTTCCGGTGCGGCCCCAGTCGGGACCGATGCGCACCCACTCCTCGTCCCAGCGCGCGTACCGGCGCCGCAGCACCAACCGTACGGTCAGCCGCCTGGCGGCCTCCAGCCCTCCGGCGGTGAGCGCGCCGATGGCCAGGCCGGCCAGCAGTGAGTAGGAGCGGGCGCTGTGGGCGCTCATCGGACGGGAGGTCAGACGCCCGTGCGCGTCCGTCCATACCGGGAAGCTGGCGCCGGGCTCCACGGGGTGGCGGAGTACGACGATGCCGGTGTGCGGGGCGCCGTCCGGCCCCTCCCACCGCGCCGTGATCCGATGGCGGTTCTGCGCCCCGGCGCCGGTCTCGGTCTCGGAGTCCAACGGCGGCAGGACCGTCACGTGCTGGACCGTCGCCGGGATCCGCGACCGCTGGTGCTGCTGCTCGTGTGCCGTGCGCAGCAGTGCCGCGTGGGCGGTCTCGGCGGCGGCCCACCCCGCCAGCGGGGCGGCGAGAGCGATCAGCAGCACGGCACACAGGGCCAGCCATGCCTCCCGGCGGTCGGTGCGCCGGTACAGCGGGTTCCTCCGCCAGCGCCACAGACCGGCGACAGTGCGCACCGCTGCACCCCCTCTCGCCGTTCGTCCACCGGGTGCGGTACCCGCACGAGAGGAGGCGTCGAGCCCCGGGCCGTACAGTTCACCGGCTGCCGTGCGACCGGCTGCCGGTTCTTCGGGTCCGTCGGTCCCCTCTCCGTCCTCGGGCTGGTCGCGGGCTCGTGCGTTCCCCTCGTGATCCGCTGAGTTTACTGAGTGGCATTCGACTGCCGGACACCGGGCACGGGTCGGATGTGTGTGCGCCCGCTTTTTCCGCACATCTGCTCGGGCCGAGGGGCGGAAAGGGGCGCGATGCTGGGTGGATGTCGCACACGGTGAGATCGCCCGAGGAATCGTCACGCTCGGTGAGAAAATTTGGTGATCTTACCCGCGAATCGCGCGGGCATTCGGGGCGTGCCCATCTCTTTCGGGCGATTGCCGCTTCCTCGGCGGCCCACTTAACTTCGTTGCGCATCAGGCCATATGACGGCGCATCACAAGGATTGGCGGTGTCGGATGACGACTGCGGCGGAGCGGAATTCCGGAAACGGGAATGCGGACCAGGCGCAGCAGAGTCTCGCCACGGAAGCGGCACGGAATCTCGCGACCACCACGAAGACGCCCCCGCAGATGCAGGGAATCACCTCGAGGTGGCTGTTGCGGGCCCTGCCGTGGGTGCAGGTGACAGGCGGCACCTTCCGGGTGAACCGGCGGCTGTCCCACACGCTCGGAGACGGCCGGGTGGAGTTCGTCTCCACCGGCGCCGAGGTCCGGGTCATCCCGTTGGAGCTCACCGAGCTGCCGCTGCTGCGCGGCTACGACGACCACGCGGTGCTGGAGACCCTCGCCGACCGGTGCGAGCAGCGCGACTTCCGCCCCGGCGAGGTGATCCTGGAGGAGGGCCGGCCCGCCGACCGGCTGGTACTGATCGCACACGGCAAACTGCGCCAGTCGGTCCGGGGCCGGTACGACGAAGACGTCACCCAGGGCGTGCTCGCGGACGGCGACTTCGTCGGCGACCAGCTGATGACCGGCGAGACGGGCACCTGGGACCGCACCCTGACCGCACTCACCAGCGGTACCGTCCTCACCCTGGAGCGCAGCGCGTTCGACGCCGTACTGGCCGGCGCCGACTCGCTCCGCTCCCACCTGGCATCCGCCGGCGCCCTCCTCCCCTCGCAGCGCACCGAGGACGGCGAGTCCGCGATCGAGCTGGCGTCCGGACACGCGGGGGAGGCGCCGCTGCCGGGCACGTTCGTCGACTACGAACTGAGCCCCCGCGAGTACGAACTCGAAGTCGCCCAGACCGTGCTGCGCGTCCACACCAGGGTCGCCGACCTGTACAACCACCCGATGAACCAGCTCGAGGAGCAGCTCCGGCTCACCGTCGAGGCGCTGCGCGAGCGCCAGGAACACGAACTGGTCAACAACCGCGAGATCGGCCTGCTGCACAACGCCGGGACGCGGCAGCGCGTCCACACCCGCTCCGGCCCGCCCACCCCGGACGACCTGGACGAACTGCTGGCCACCGTGTGGAAGGACCCCAGCGTCATCCTCGCCCACCCCAAGGCGATCGCCGCGATCGGCCGGGAGTGCAGCAGGCGCGGGCTCTACCCGCAGTCCGTCGACCACGAGGGGCACTCGGTTCCCGCCTGGCGCGGCGTCCCCATCCTGCCCTGCAACAAGATCCCGGTCACCCCGCAGGGCAGCACCTCCGTCCTGGCGATGCGCACCGGCGAGAAGGCCCAGGGGGTGGTCGGACTCCACCAGACGGGGATTCCCGACGAGTACAGCCCGGGGCTCTCGGTCCGCTTCATGGGGATCAACGAAAAGGCCGTCATGTCGTATCTGGTGAGCGCCTACTACTCCGCGGCCGTCCTCGTGCCCGACGCGCTCGGAATTCTCGAGGACGTCGAGATCGGCCACTGACCCGTGCCCGGGGCATCGGTCCCCGGCCCGGAAAGCCGTCCTCGCGGTGACCGGGAAAGCGTCCTCAGGAAGAACAGGCAGTCGGAAACACCAGGAAAACGGGCATACATGACCACGCATCCCGAAGAACTGCGGCAGGACCGCGCCAGCCTCTCCACGGCGGCCGCGCGCAAGCTCACCACCACGACCAAGACACCGCCCCAGATGCAGGGGATCTCCCCGCGCTGGCTGCTGCGCGTCCTGCCCTGGACGGAGACCACCGGCGGCACCTTCCGCGTCAACCGGCGGCTCACCCACACCCTGGGCGACGGCCGGATCGAGTTCGTCTCCACCGGCGCCGAGGTCGACGTCATCCCCGCCGAGCTGCGGGAGATCCCGCTGCTGCGCGGCCTGGCGGACGAAGCGGCCCTGCGCGCCCTGGCCGACGGCTTCGTCCAGCGTGAGTACGAGCCCGGCGACGCACTGGCCGTGCGCGGCGAACCCACGGACGAAGTGCTGCTGATCGCGCACGGCCGGGTCGTCAAGGAGGCCGCCGGGCAGTACGACGACGAGATCGAACTCGGCGTCATCGCCGACGGCGACCACGCCGGGGACCAGACCCTCACCCCGGACCCCGGCAACTGGCAGCAGACCCTGCGCGCCACCACGCGCTGCACCGTGCTGGCGCTGCCCCGCGAGACGTTCCGGCGCACGGCCGACGCCTCCCCGGCGCTGCGCCACCACCTCGACACCGTTCTCACCCGCACCCTGCCCGCGCAGAACCGGCGCGGCGAGGCCGACATCGCCCTGGCCTCCGGCCATCTCGGCGAGGTTCCGCTGCCGGGCACGTTCGTCGACTACGAACTGAACCCGCGCCAGTACGAGCTGGCCGTCGCCCAGACGGTACTCAGGGTGCACAGCCGGGTCTCCGACCTCTACAACGACCCGATGAACCAGGTGCAGGAGCAGTTGCGGCTCACCGTGGAGGCGCTGCGCGAGCGCCAGGAGCACGAACTGGTCAACAGCCGGGAATTCGGACTGCTGCACAACGCCGACCTGACCCAGCGCATCCGCTCCCGCACCGGCGCCCCCACGCCGGAGGACCTGGACGAGCTGATCTCACGCCGCCGCAAGACCCGGTACCTGCTGGCGCATCCGCGCGCCATCGCCGCCGTCGGCCGGGAGTGCAGCAGCCGCGGCATCTACCCCGAGCGGGTCCAGGTCGAGGGCACCACGGCACACGCGTGGCGGGGCATCCCGCTGCTGCCCTGCGACAAGATCCCGATCCGGGCGGACGGCACCACCTCGGTGCTGGCCATGCGCACCGGGGCGGAGGACCAGGGCGTCATCGGGCTGCACCAGACCGGGATCCCGGACGAGATCGAACCCTCCCTGAACGTGCGCTTCATGGGCATCGACGAGCGGGCGCTGGTCTCCTACCTGGTGAGCGCCTACTTCTCGGCTGCTGTCCTGGTGCCCGACGCGCTCGGCATCCTGGAGGACGTCGAGGTCTGACCGCGCCGGGGAGCGCCCGCGGCCCCGGCGGGGCAGCCGGGCGGCGCGCGGGATGCCCCGCCCCGGACGCCCGGGCCGCCGGCCGGACCATCCGCCCGGCGGCCCGGGCACGGCCGTACCCGGCGGCGGCCCGCGGCGCGGAGTGCGCCGGAGCCGTTGTCTGCGGCCCTGACCCGCTGCACGATGACGGGGTGCGCAATCCATGGCTGGCACTCGAGGCCGGTGCCGACGCGGTCCAGCGGGCCGGGCAGTTGCGCCGGGCCCACGAACGATTCCTGACCGGCGGCACCGTCGCCGCGCCCGTCCGCGACGTGGTGGCCGACTCCTGGCGCCGCTGCGCCGGGGCGCGGCTGGCCCCCGAGAGCATGGCGGGTGTCGAGATGGACGACGCCGGGCTGGCCCGGCGCCGGGACGCCCACCCGCTGGCACGGGCCATGCCGCTCTTCCGTGAACTGCTGGGCACCATCGCCGAGGACGGGGCCCATCTGCTGTCCGTCTGTGACGAGCAGGGCACCATGCTCTGGGTGGAGGGCCACCGGCAGGTGCTGCGCCGTGCCGAGCGGATGAACTTCGTCCCCGGCGCCCGGTGGTCCGAGCGCGCCAGCGGCACCAACGCGCCCGGCACCGCCCTCGCGGTCGACCACGCCGTCCAGATCTTCGGCGCCGAGCACTACTGCCGCCCGGTGCAGTCCTGGACCTGCGCCGCCGCGCCGGTGCACGATCCGCGCACCGGACGGGTCATCGGCGCCGTCGACCTGACCGGCGGCGACCACCTCGCGTCACCGCACAGCCTCGCCCTGGTCCAGGCCACGGCCCGCGCGGCCGAGGCGTGCCTGGCCGCTCCGGCAGCGGACCCCCGCGCGGGCGGGCCCCCGCTGCCGCCGGACGTCTGCACGCTCGCCGTCCTCGGCCGGGACGAGGCGCTGCTGCACACTCCGGAGACCCGCGCGTCCGGCCGGCCGCTGCGACTGGGGCGGCGGCACAGCGAGATCGTGCTGCTGCTGGCCGCGCACCCCGACGGGCTGACGGGTGAGGAGCTGGCACGCGAACTGTACGGTGAGCGCGACGTGCATCCGGTCACGCTGCGCGCCGAACTCTCCCGGCTGCGGCATCTGCTGGGCCCGCTGCTCGACTCGCGGCCCTACCGGCTGCGGGATCGCCCGCACACCGACTACGACACCGTCGTCGACGCGCTCGCCGCGGACGACCCCGGTGCGGCCCTGGACGCCTGCAGCGGTCCGCTGCTGCCGGCCTCGTCGGCTCCCGGAGTGCTGCGGCTGCGCCGGCTGCTGGAGCAGCGGCTGCGCCGCCGGCTGCTCACCCGTCCCGAGCCGCGGCTGCTGGAGCGCTGGCTGTGCACCGCGGCCGGGGAGGAGGATCTGGAGATGTGGGAGGCCCTGCACACCGCACGCCCCACGCCGGGCACCGCGGCACGGGTGCGGGAGCTGCGGGCCGCCTACGGGCTGCGGCCGCCCGATCCCGCGGCGGGCGGCGCCGGGAGCAGGCACGCAACGTATCCGCAACGTCCCCGCAACTAACCTCCCCGCAACGTCCGCCCACCGCCGGGCGGGCCGAGGACGCCTGCGTACACGCCAGGACGCCGTGTGCGCCGAGCACAGGGAGGCAGAGCATGAGCCGCTACGCCGCACCGGGAACCGACGGCGCGCTGATGAGCTACCAGCCGCGCTACGACCACTGGATCGGCGGCAGCTACGTCGCTCCGAAGCAGGGCGGATACTTCGAGAACCCCACCCCCGTGACGGGCGCCGTCTTCACCGAGATCGCCCGCGGCACCGCCGAGGACGTCGAACGGGCCATCGACGCAGCCCACGCGGCGGCACCTGCCTGGGGCCGTACGCCGCCCGCCGAGCGCGCGCAGCTCCTCAACCAGATCGCGCAGCGGATGGAGGCCCACCTGGAGGAGCTGGCCGTCGCCGAGAGCTGGGAGAACGGCAAGCCGATCCGGGAGGCGCTGGCCGCCGACATCCCGCTGGCCATCGACCACTTCCGCTACTTCGCCGCCGCGATCCGCTCCCAGGAGGGCTCGCTCTCGCAGATCGACGAGGACACCGTCGCCTACCACTTCCACGAACCGCTGGGCGTGGTCGCGCAGATCATCCCGTGGAACTTCCCCATCCTGATGGCCGCCTGGAAGCTGGCCCCCGCGCTGGCCGCGGGCAATGCCGTCGTGCTCAAGCCCGCCGAGCAGACCCCGGCCTCCATCCACTACTGGATGAGCCTGGTGGCCGACCTGCTGCCGCCCGGTGTCGTCAACATCGTCAACGGCTTCGGAGCCGAGGCGGGCAAGCCGCTGGCCGCCAGCGCCCGGGTCGCCAAGGTGGCCTTCACCGGGGAGACCACCACGGGCCGGCTGATCATGCAGTACGCCTCCGAGAACCTCAAGCCCGTGACCCTGGAGCTGGGCGGCAAGAGTCCCAACATCTTCTTCGACGACGTCTCGGCCGCGGACGACGACTTCCTCGACAAGGCTCTCGAAGGCTTCACCATGTTCGCCCTCAACCAGGGCGAGGTGTGCACCTGTCCCTCGCGCGCGCTCATCCAGCGCAGCCACTACCGCGGCTTCCTGGACGCCGGCGTCGCGCGCACCGAGGCCATCGTGCAGGGCCATCCGCTGGACACCGACACCATGGTGGGCGCCCAGGCGTCCAACGACCAGCTGGAGAAGATCCTCTCCTATCTCGACATCGGGCAGCAGGAGGGCGCCCGGGTGCTCACCGGCGGGGCCCGCGCCGAACTCGGTGGCGAGTTGGAGGGCGGCTACTACGTGCGGCCCACCGTCCTGGAGGGCGGCAACGGCATGCGCGTCTTCCAGGAGGAGATCTTCGGGCCCGTGGTCTCGGTGACCGGGTTCGAGGACTTCGACGATGCCGTGCGGATCGCCAACGACACCCTCTACGGGCTCGGCGCCGGTGTCTGGACCCGCGACGGCGCCCGCGCCTACCGGGCGGGCCGTGCCATCCAGGCCGGACGGGTGTGGACGAACTGCTACCACGCCTACCCGGCGCACGCCGCGTTCGGCGGCTACAAGCAGTCGGGCATCGGCCGGGAGAACCACCAGATGATGCTCGACCACTACCAGCAGACGAAGAACCTGCTGGTCAGCTACGCGCCGCAGAAAATGGGCCTGTTCTGATGGAGGCCCGGCCGCAGGGTGCTCCGGCGGGGCGGGGTGCGGACGGTGCTTCGGCGCGGCGGAGCGCGGACGGCGGTACGGAGCCCGAGCGGGTCGCCGTCACGCCGGCCGCCGCCGAGCTGCTGCGGATGCTGACCGGCAAGCACGGGCCGCTGATGTTCCACCAGTCCGGCGGCTGCTGCGACGGGAGCAGCCCCATGTGCTACGAGCGCGGCGAGTTCCGCACCGGGGATTCCGACGTCCTCCTGGGCGAGCTGCGGATCGACGGCGTTCCGGATCCGGTGCCGTTCTGGATGTCGGCTGCCCAGTTCGCCCACTGGAGCCATACCCATCTGACCGTCGACACCGTCCCGGGCAGGGGCAGCGGCTTCTCCCTGGAAGCCCCCGAGGGAGTGCGCTTCCTGATCAGGTCCCGGCTGCTGGAGGACTGAGTACCGGGGCCGTCCGCGTGCACCGCCGTCTCCCCAACGGCGGTGCACGCCTGCGGCACCGGTGCGGTGTGCGGGCCCGCTCAGTAGCCGCGGCCGGGGTACTGGTAGCCGTCGTAGGGCTCCTCGTACTGCCCGGGCATCTGGCGGGGTGCGGCCGGCCGCGGCGCCACCGGGCGCATGTACTGCGTGGCCTGGTTGTGCACCGCCTGCTGCTGGTACTGCTGCACCTGGACCTGGGGCTGACCCTGCTGCTGCATGGGCTGCTGCGGCTGCGCCGGGCCCCCCGGCCCCGGGTAGCCGTAGCCGCGCTGGGCCTGCTGCGGGATGTGCGGTGCCGGGGTGTGCTGCAGCGGCACCGGTCCGCCCTGGCCCGCGCCGCCGCCTCCGGGCGGGAGCGCGGCGGGCGCCTGTCGCATCGGCTGCTGGCGCATCGGCGCCTGCTGCGGGGCGGGCTGCGGCATCTGCGGCTGGGGCGCGGCGGCCGCCGGGTAGCCGTAGGACGGCGGCGGTGCGGAGTACTGCAGGGAGCCGGGCTGCTGGGGTGCTGCCGGGCCCGAGGGCAGGGCGGGTGGCAGCGCCGCGAGCGCACTGCCCGTGCCTCCCGTGTCGTAGGCCGACGGCACCCGGATGGGAGCGATCTGCGGCGTGCCCCGCTCAGCGACGAGACTGTCGTAGATCGGCGTCTCGGGGTAGGAGGGTGCAGCGTAGTAGCCGCCGCTGTAAGAGCTGCGGGGGGAGGTCATACTCATAAGTTAAGCCCAAATTCGGCATCGGCACTAGAGAGGTGCGGAAGGAACGCCTACGCCTTCCCTGTCGGCGCAGGCAGGAGCCGGTTTTCGCCCCATCGGAGGCAGCCGCGCCAGGGGCGCACGCGGGAGAGCCCGAACAGGGCGAATACCCCCCATGCCGACCACGATGACGGCTGATCAGGCACAGGTGCATGGCTTGTTCCCGCCTGTCCCTGGTGCGGGCGCGCGGGAGGGGAAGCTGACAGAAGCATAAGCCCACCGGCTAGGACATAGAACGCCCATACCTCTGCCAGATGTTCGAGCGAGAGTCGGGGTGAGGGGGCTTCGGCAGCGGTGGCGCGGTGCAATAGGTTGGGAAGCGGTACGCAGGAACCGAACCCAGGGGGAGTGGCCATGACGATGCGCAAGGGGACGAACGTCCCCGTACCCGCCACGGCGGTGCGGGTCGAACTCGGCTGGTCGTCCGGCCCCCTCGTGCCGGACGTCGACGCCTCGGCGCTGCTCCTGACCGAGCAGGGCAAGGTCCGCTCCGACGACGACTTCGTCTTCTACAACCAGCCGCGGCACTCCTCCTCCGCCGTCCGGCACGAGGGGAAGAACCCGATAGGCGCCGCCTGCACCGACGAACTGACCGTCGAACTGGACAGTGTCGAAGCGGACATCACGCGCATCGTCGTCGCCGCCTCGGCGGACGGCGGCAGCTTCGGCCAGGTCCCCGGCCTGTACGTGCGGCTGCTGGACGCGACCGTCGGCGGACCCTCGTCGGGCCAGGAGATCGCCCGCTTCGATCCCACCGACGCGGCGGGGGAGACCGCGTACCTGCTCGGCGAGCTCTACCGCCGGCAGGGCGCCTGGAAGTTCCGCGCCGTCGGGCAGGGCTACGAGAGCGGACTGGCCGGGCTGGCCACCGACTTCGGCATCAGCGTCGACGACTCCGCGCCCGCCGGCAGCACGCCCACCACGGCCGGCACCGGCACCCCGCCGCCGGACCCGAGCAGCGCTCCGACGCCGCACGTCCCCGCACCGCCCGGCGTGCGGGCCCCGCAGGTGCCCCAGGTCTCCGCGCCCGCCGCACCGGCCCCCGCCACGGCGCCGAGCGCGCCTCCCGCGGCGCCTCCCGCGGCGCCGCCCGCGGCCACCGGGTCCGCACCGGTGCGGCTGACCAAGGTGACGCTCACCAAGGAGGCGCCCTCGGTCTCGCTCACCAAACAGGGTGGCACCTCGGGCGCGATGCGGGTCAACCTCAACTGGACCACCCAGGCCCAGCCGCCGAAGGGCCTGGCCGGGCGGCTGACCCGGGCCATGGGCGCCCTCACCGGCCCCGACCTGGACCTGTGCGCCCTCTACGAACTCGCCGACGGACGCAAGGGCGTCGTCCAGGCCCTCGGCAACTCCTTCGGCTCGCTGAACCGGCCGCCCTACATCCACCTGGACGGCGACGACCGGACCGGCGCGGTGGAGACCGGCGAGAACCTCACGATCAACCTCGACCACGCCGCCGAACTCCGCCGCATCCTCATCTTCGTCACCATCTACGAGGGAGCCCGCAGCTTCGCCGGGCTGCACGCGACCGTCACCCTGCAGCCGCAGCACGGCGCGCCGGTCGACTTCTCCCTCGACGAGTGCACCGTCCCCTCCACCGTCTGCGCCCTCGCCCTGATCAGCAACGAGCGGGGCGAGCTGATGGTGCGCCGCGAGGCCCGCTACCTCGTCCCCCGGCGCGGTGTCAGCCCGCAGCGCACCGTGGACGAGGAGTACGGCTGGGGCATGCAGTGGACACCGGGTCGCAAGTGACGGGCCCCCGGGCCGCGCTGCGGTGATCCGCCCGCGCTCTCGGGAAGCCGCGCCCTCAGGAGTAGGTGCGGCCCTTCCACGCGGCTCCCCGGCCCCGGTGGTGCTGCACCGCCGAGTCGACCGTCATGGCCAGATACAGCGCCGCCGTCACCGGCAGCAGCGGCGCCAGCCACACCGGCTGTCGGTAGTAGTGCAGGATCGGCACGTACGAGAGGGTCATCGCCAGCCATCCGGCTCCGGCGACCGGCGAGCCCGCGCAGGCCCACACCGGCGGCACCAGGTAGATCAGCACGAGCCCCGGCACGGTGCCCGTGAGCAGCAGCGGACTGTTGCGCAGTTGTGCGTAGGCGCTGCGCGACACCATCCGCCACAGCGGCTCCAGCCCCGTGTACGGGCGCACACTGCGCACCCGGTCGCCGAGGCCCAGCCAGATCCGGCCGCCCGAACGCTTGACGGCGCGGCCCAGCGAGACGTCGTCGATGACCGCGTCCCGGATGGCGTCCGGCACCTGGGCGCGGACCGCGGCCGCGGTCCGCAGCAGCGCACAGCCGCCCGCCGCCGCCGCGGTGCGGGCGCCGGGCCGGTTGACCCGGCGGAACGGATAGAGCTGCGCGAAGAAGTACACGAAGGCCGGCACGATCAGCCGCTCCCACCCCGTGCGCACTCGCAGCCGCGCCATCTGCGAGACCAGGTCGAGCTGCCCGCCCAGCGCGGCGTGCACCAGGCGGCGCAGCGAGTCCGGTTCATGCGCGATGTCCGCGTCGGTCAGCAGCAGGAACTCCGGCTCCACCGGGTCGCGGCGGGCGTGTCCGATGCCCTGCCGCACCGCCCACAGCTTCCCCGTCCAGCCCGGCGCGGGCTCGCCGGACTCGAGCACCGTCAGCGGCGGACCCTCCGGCGCCCGCGCCGCCAGCTCCCGGGCGACGGCGCCGGTGCCGTCCCGGGACCCGTCGTCCACCAGCACGATCCGCGTCCGCCCCGGGTAGTCCTGGGCCAGCAGCGTCGGCAGGGTCAGCGGCAGCACTTCCGCCTCGTCCCGGGCGGGAACCACGACGCACACGGCGGGTCAGTGGGCCGGCTCCGGCCCGCCCGGGCGCGGCAGCCTGACATCGGTCCGCCAGAAGAATCCCTGCCCCAGCAGCAGCCACGCCCACGTGGCCAGCGAGGCGAGCGGAACGGCCGAGGTCCAGGTGAGCGCGCTCATCGTGCGGAGTCTGCCGTACACCCGCCCGCGGCGGCGTTCCGCCGCGCGCCGGACGCGGAACCGTGTGCACGGACCGTTGCCCGGGGCAGCGGTGGCCGGGGGCGGTCTTCGTCCGTGAAGTACAGTTCCTCCACATGAAGATCGCGCTACTGGACTCCGGTATCGGCCTGCTGCCCGCGGCCGCGGCGGTGCGCCGCGCACGCCCCGACGCCGAGCTGGTGCTCTCCTCCGACCCGGACGGACTGCCGTGGGGGCCCCGCGACGGCGCGGACATCGCCGCGCGTGCGCTGGACTGCGCCCGCGCCGCCGCCCAGTACCGCCCGGCCGCGCTGATCGTCGCCTGCAACACGGCCTCGGTGCACGCGCTGCCCGCGCTCCGTGCCGAACTGGAGCCCGGACTGCCCGTGATCGGCACCGTCCCGGCCGTCAAGCCTGCGGCGGCGGCCGCCGTGCGCACCGGAGGGCGGATCGCCATCTGGGCCACCCCCGCCACCACCGGCAGTCCCTACCAGCGACGGCTGATCGAGGAGTTCGGGAACGGCGCCGACATCACCGGAGTGCCCTGCCACGGACTCGCGGACGCCGTGGAGAGCGGCTCCGAAACCCTGATCGCCGACGCCGTGCGAGCGGCCGCGGAGCGCACTCCCGCGGACGTGGCGACGGTCGTGCTCGGCTGCACCCACTACGAGCTGGTCGGCGGCCGGATCCAGGAAGCGCTGCGCGGCACCCGCGCCGAGGGTCCGGCGCTGTACGGTTCGGCCGCCGCCGTCTGCGCCCAGGCGCTGCGCCGCGCCGGCGTCAGCCCGAAGCCGGACGCGGCGCCCACCGGAGAGCTCACCGTGCTGCACAGCGGCAGGACGGCCGCCCTGCCGGACGCGGCCGTCGGCTACCCGGAGGGCCGACTGCTGGTCGCGGGGAGCGTCACCCCCGCCGCGCGGGCCTGACCGCCCGTCCCGGGGCGGCCGCGGGCCGCTCCCGGGACCGGTTGCCGCGGGTGCGCCCGCCCGGGGTGCGCCGGACCTGGGCCCGCGGGGCCCGGGGGCCGCTGCGGGCCGGGGCCCGGTCCGGTTCCGGGTGCCTGACACGGCCCGCTCCGGCTGCCGGCGCGGGCTCCCGGGAGTACGCTGCCGAACATGAGTGACCGTCCCCGTGACGGCGCCGCATCCGCCCAGGGCGGCGCCGGACCACGCGGCGAAGCCGCCCGCCGCCCCACCCCCGAGCCTTTGCGGCACGTCGTCCCCCCGCCGGGCGCGCAGGTGTGGACCGGGCGGGCCAGCAGCCGGCTGCAGTGGGCTCTGGCCGCCTTCGGTGCCGGATGCCTGGCGCTGGGCATCGATCTCGCGGTGGACATGACCTGGCCCGGTGGGGCCGTGCCGCGGATCATGTCCGTCGTCGGCTGTGTCGCCGTCGGCCTGCTCGTCCTCTTCGGCACCCTGGCCTTCGTCCACGTCGAGGTGAAGGTGGAGAACGACACGCTGGAGGTGCGGTGCGGGCACGCCGGTGTGCCGCGCCGCCGCATCCACCTGCGCGACGTCGTACACGCCGAGCACGCTCCCCGCGTCACCCCGCGGCACTGGGGCGGCTGGGGCTACCGCTGGCGGCCCGAGAAGGGCACCGCCGTCGTCATCCGACGGGGGGAGGGGCTGGTGCTGCGGCTGGGCGACGGCCGGCTGTTCACCGTCACGGTGGACGACGCGGAGGCGGCGGTCCACCACATCCGCACCCGGCTGCACGCGCTGCGGGCGGCCTGACTCCCGCGGGCCGCCCGCGGCCGCCTCGATCGGCGCGCGGACCCGGCCCGGCTTAGGGTCGGAGCATGGCGACTCCCGACTACATCCGCGACCTGCGGCGCTCCGCCGGTCACCAGCTCCTCCACCTGCCCGGCGTCAGCGTCATCGTCTTCGACGACCGGGGGCGGGTGCTGCTGGGGCGGCGGGCCGACACCGGCCGGTGGTCGGTGATCGGCGGCATCCCGGAGCCCGGCGAGCAGCCGGCCGACTGCGCGGTGCGCGAGGTGCAGGAGGAGACCAACGTCCGGTGTGTGGCGGAGCGTCTGGTCGGGGTGTACGCGCTGGACAAGCCCGTCACCTATCCCAACGGGGACATCTGCCAGTTCATGGACATCGTCTTCCGCTGCCGGGCCACCGCGGCGGCGGCGAGTGCCGTGCGGGTCAACGACGAGGAGTCGCTGGAGGTCGGCTGGTTCGGACTCGACGAGCTGCCGTCGATGAAGGAGTACGCGCACTTCCGCATCAAGCAGGCTTCCCAGGAGGGACCGGCCTCCTTCACCGCGTCCCCGGACGCGGCGGGCTGACGGGCGGCCGCCCGACGGCTGCGGCCTGACGGCCCCAGGCCACACGCGGTCACCTGCGGAACCCGGCCACCGGGTCCCGCAGGTGACCGCCGCGCTACCCGGCGGCCCGGATCCCGCGCACGCCGCCGTCCCTGAGAGCCAGTTCGCCCAGGACCCAGGCCAGCGCGCGGGCGTTGGTGTCCAGCGCCGTCCGGTCGATGGCCGCCAGCCGGTCGCACGGCTGGTGGTAGCAGGGATCGAACATCTGCCCCGCCGTGCCGCCGAAACGGGCCTGCTGCTCGGGGGTCTTCACCTGCAGGTTGCCCCCGTCCAGCCCGCCGACCGGGATGCCCGCCTCCTGGAACACCAGGTGGTCGGAGCCGATCGCGCCCGGATCCTGCCGCTCGAAGGGCAGTCCGCGCCGCTCGAAGTACCCGGCGAACAGCTCGGCGATCCGGTGGCTGCCCCCGGTTCCCGGGTCCCATACGAAGCGCCCGTAGTTGGACGGGGCGAGCAGCTCCGCGTTGAGGACGGCGGCGATCCTGCCGCGCTCGGCGGGCGAGAGGTGGTCGACGTAGTAGCCGGAGCCGACGTCGATGAGTTCCTCGGCGCCCCACCACATGAACCGCACCTTGTTGCGCACCCGGTCCTGGTGCGGTGCCAACTCCAGCGCCGTCTGCAGCACGGTGGCGGCGGTGGAGCCGTTGTCGTCGATGCCCGGCGCCTCCGGCACGCTGTCGAGGTGGCCGCCCATCACCACCACGTCGTCCGGATCGCCGCCCCTGGTCTCGGCGATCAGGTTCACCGTGGTGCGCCGGACGTCCTGTCCGCGCAGTGTCAGCCGCACCCGGGCGCCGTCGTGCGAGGCGGCCTGCCGCGCCAGTCGTTCGCCGTCGGTCTGGGAGACCATCCCCATGGGGATCACGAAGTTCTCCCGGGGCAGGCCCATCAGCCGGTAGTTGTTCCGCGGCGACGGGGTCGGGTAGTACATCACCACCGCCCGCGCGCCGACCTGTGCGGCCACCTGCTGCTGATGTCCGAAGCCGCAGGCGTCGCGGGCCAGTACGACGACCGCCCCGCGCGCGGCCACACCCTCGTAGTCGGACGCCGCGCACCCTGTCTTCCCGCGGGGCGGCGCGACCACCCGTGCGTCGAGACCGGCCGCGGAGGTCGACGGAGTGAAGCGGGTCATCAGGACGGGCACATTCCGGCCATCGCCGCTCCCCGTCCGCACCGACAGCCGCTCCTTGGCGATGTCGAAGTCGGTGTAGGGCACCCGCTGTCGCTCGACCCGGTACCCGGCGGCTGCCAGCTTGCCGGCCACGTACCGTACCGAGCGGGTGAATCCGGGCCGGTTGTAGCCCCGGTTGCCGCCGCTGGCATCGGAGATCCGCTGGAAGGCCCGCAGATGGCGGGCCACGTCCCGGCCCCGCACCCGGTCGGCCAACTGCTCGGGGGAGAGGGCGGCCCGGCCGGTGGCGGCGGTGCCGGCCGGTGCGGAGGAGGGCAGCGGCGCGGCACCGGCCTGCGGCGCCGACAGGCAGGCCAGCGACAGCGCCGCAGCCGCGGCGAGTCCCAGGGTGTGGCGGAGCGGACGGTCGAAGACGGGCACGGGCTTTCCCTTCGCACGGCGGTCCGGGACGTTCCGCGGAGCCGGGAGACAGCTGCGGCTCGGGGTTCAGAAGGAGGCAGCCGGCTCGCTCACGGCGACCGGCAGCGTGCGCAACCCGCGCAGCGTCGCGGTGGGTTCGTACTCCGCGGGCCCCTGGGGCCGGAAGCCGATCCCGGCCGTGTGCAGGGCCGAGAGCACCGCACGCAACTGCAGCGTGGCCAGCCCCGCACCCAGACAGGCGTGCGCGCCCCGGCCGAACGCCAGATGCGCTCCCTTGCGCCGGGTCAGGTCCACCGCGTCCGGGTCGGCGAAGACCTCCGGATCCCGATCGGCTGCGCCCAGCAGCAGCACGACCACCTCGCCGCGCCGGATCCGCTGACCATTCAGCTCGCTGTCGGCCACGCAGGCCCGGGCGTCCGCCTGTACCGGCCCGTCGAGCCGGAGCAACTCGTCGACGAGTGGATCCAGCGCGTTCTCCGCCATGGCGCGGTCCAACAGCGCGGGGTCGTCCACCAGCCGTGCGAGTGCGTTGCCCAGCAGTCGGCTGACCGACTCGTACCCCGCGTGCAGCACGCCTCGCAGCGAGTTGGTCAGCACCGCCTCGGACACCTCCGGGGCCTGCGCGCGGGCTGCGCGGGCGGCGCAGAGGAAGCCGTCCTCGTCGGCGGTCTCCAGCCACCCGGAGACCATCCGGCTCAACTCGGCCCTGGCCTTGATGCCCGGTTCGGCGCGTTCCGGCTCCAGCCCCGCGTCCATGCCGCGGACGATCGCGTTGGACAGCTCCTCGAACCAGGGTCCGTCGGGCGGCGCGACGCCCAGGAAATCGCACATCGTGTGCAGCGCGAGCGGGCGGGCGAATCCACTGACCAGGTCGACGGAGCCGGCGCCGCGCAGCCCGGCCAGGCGGCCGGGGGGGGGGGGGGGCGCGCGGGGGGGGGGGGGGGGGGGGGGGGGGGGGGGGGGGCCGGGGGCGGCGCGCGGGGGGGGCGCCGGCGGGGGC